>DKSD01000028.1 GCA_002473165.1 Succinatimonas sp. UBA7265 | reverse complement strand
TAGGGACTAAACTCAGGTTTAACTTTGCAAATTCACCTCATTTTGCAGGTAAAAAAACGATCGCTTTGTTTGGTTGCGATTGGATCAAAAATGTAATTCCCAACATGAGTTGTTTGTCCCTCAATTTGCTCTCCGGTGGAACAGTTTAAAAATTCGAGACTGTTTATGGATATTATGCCCATGCTGGAGAGGAGATCGGGGAGACTTACGCTGCTTTTATTTTGAGATCACGCTCATTCTCTGTTTTGTGGCAGCGTTTTTGGGGGCAGCCCTGACAATTTTCCCTTCTTCAAAGCAGGAGAGTTCCGCGTGCTCTTCTTTGCTTTGCGCAAAGTAAGTAAGCCACATGGGAAAACGCTCTGAGAGCGCGTCAAAGCGCAGGCTGGTAACCGAGCCTTCAGGGCATCCTGCCGCCCAGGCGCTTTGCGTGTTTGGATCGCAGCCGGTGCCTGACAGTCCGCCAAGCCCGCGGCCTGTGACTTTCAGCAGGCACTCGCGCACTGTCCACAGCCGCGTGAACTCATCAAGCGCCGTATCAGGCTTCATGCTCCCGATATAGGCAAGTTCTGCCTTGGTCAGCACTCTTTGGGTAACGCCTGTGAAATCATGGCGCGGCTTTGCCGCCTCAAGATCGATCCCCTGTTCGCATTTGCCAAAAGCCAGGGCGATGAAGCCCTGGCTGTGGGTGATGTTAAAAAACCAGGGGACGTCCTTGGGGAGATAGGGTTTGCCGTGTTCGCTCAGGCTGAGCGCGGGCAGGGGGGATAAAAAGCCGTGAGCCTTTAAAAGCCGTTGCAGCAGCACTCTGCCTGCAAGGAAGGAAGATCGGCGTTTCGGGCTTGAGAATTCCCGCGCTTTTTTAAGGTAAGGCTCAGGCAGTTCGTCTGCGAGCGCGGCGGCCTCGTCAATCCTGGAGATGAGGATCTGCATGGGGCTAAAAGTCAGCTGCCCTGTTCATGCTTGCGGACGTCTTCTGCGATCTCCTGCAAATCGCGTTTGTAGAGATCGATCTCCTCGGGGCTTAAGGTTTTCAGGAATTCCTCAAACACGTGGTCCTCATTGTGAGACTTTGAGGCTTTAATGAGCAGCGCTTTGATCTTGCGCAGCCTTATGATGTGAGCTTTCTGCCGCTCCAGTTCCTCCTGCCTTAACCGGTTCCTTTCGCGGAGCATTTGCAGTTCTTCCTGCTGGCGCAGATGTTTTTCGTGCAGCGATGCGCACATGGATTTTAAGAGCAGGCCGTGGCGCTCCAGGGTATCGATCTCGCATTCCCGAAAGAACGTTTCAAAATCAGGATCGAGCTCTGGCGCAGGCGTCACCTCAAGGCTGCGCGCCCTGAGGGCGCGCGCTTTGTGCACCTCTTTTAGCAGCGCGCAGCGCACGCTGTCGCAAGGCTCGGTAAATCCCGGAGCGGGGGTGGTTTCTTTGTCGGAGATCATGGAATTCCTGTACTGTCTGCATTAAAAAGCGCTTTATGTCCTTAACGGCATAAAGCGCTTTAACTTGCGCCTGCTGCGTCTCATTCTCTCACGGACGCGGCTTTTTAGAAAGTTTACGGGCGGCGGTAGTCGGCGGCGTGCTCGAACACCTTGGTGATGAACGGGCCGTCCATGACCACAAAGTGGCCCTCGGTGCGATCGTCATGGGTGATGTGCGCCACCATCTGGGGGATGTCCTCGCGTTTGGCTCCCAGCTCTTCAAAGTTAAGCGGCAGACCGGCGGCGCCCCACAGGGCGCGCAGAGCGGCAATGCCGGTTCGCGCGGTAACCTCGGGGTGGTAGAAGTCAGGCTCAATGCCGAAAACGCGGTGGGCAAACTGCACGAAGCGGGTGACGTCATGATCCATGACGCACTCCATCCAGGCAGGCATGACCACAGAGAGCCCGGCGCCGTGGGCGACGTCGTACATGGCTGAGAGTTCCATCTCCAGGCGGTGGCTGCCCCAGTCCTGCTCGCGGCCGACGCCTAAGATATTGTTGTGGGCGACGGTGCCGGCCCACATGATGTTGGCGCGGGCTTCGTAGTCGTCAGGATGCGCCATCACCCTCGGGAACATTTCGACCATGGTGCGCAGCACGCCTTCGCACATGGCATCGGTGATCTGCACTTCTTTGGTGTTCGTGAAATAGCGCTCCATGACATGGCACATGATGTCGCAGGCGCCGCAGGCGGTCTGGAACGGCGGGAGCGTCATGGTGAGCTCCGGGTTCATAAGCGAGAACGTCGCGACGTTCTGCTGCAGGTTGCAGCCTTTCTTGCGGACGACGCCGTCGACGACTTTGTTGATGACGCTGCTGTCAGAACCTTCGGAGCCGGCCGCGGCGATCGTGATGACGGTGCCCAGCGGCAGATGGGCCTGCGGCTTTTTGCCGCCCATGTAGAAGTCCCAGAAGTCGCCTGCGTAGGGCACGCCGTTGCAGATGGCTTTGGCTGAATCCAGCACGGAGCCGCCGCCTGCAGCTATGACCATGTCGAGTTTCTCTTTGCGGCACAGCTCTATGCCTTCGTAAACGAGTTCGGCGCGCGGGTTGGGTTTTACGCCGCCCAAGCGCACATGGTAGATGCCTGCTTCGTCAAGCGACTTCTCGATGCGGCCGATCAACCCGGATTTGATGGCGCTGCCGCCGCCAAAATGGATGAGCACGCGGGTGCCGCCATGCTTTTTCGCGTATTCGCCGGCGTGGTTTTCAGCGCCGCGGCCGAAGAAAAAGTCGGTAGGGCGGCAGAAGGAAAAACTGTTCATGAAGCCTCCTTATAGGCAAAATTTAAAGCGCGGCGCGGATCTTCGCGATGAGCTCCTGATATTCGGCATCGCTCAAGTACTTCTTCGGCCCGGTGTCCGTGAAGGGGCCGCCCCACTGCGGGCCGCCCTTGTATTTAGGCACGATGTGGATGTGCAGGTGCGGCACGAGATCGCCGTAGACGGCGTAATTGATCTTGTCAGGATGGAAGGCTTTGGTAAGCGCGGCTGCAACCTGGCGCAGCTCTTTGGCAAACTCCAGGTTCTCCTCATCCGTAAGCTGGCTGAAATCAGTCTTGTGATCGCGGAATTTGAGCACGCAGCGTCCGGTGTAGGTCTGATCGCGAAAGAGATAGAGATCGGCAAGCTTAAGGCTGGTGATTTCAGTCATAAGTTCGCGGCGTTTGTCCGTGTCCATGCAGTAAAAGCAGTTTTGATCTTTCATCTTTAACCCTTGTTGTTCTGAGTTGTGGTTTTTTCAGATCATAGCGGCACGGGCGCTGACGGACAGCACAAAACTGAAATTTTAAAGGTGCCGCGCGTCTTGGAAGGAAGCCGGAAACCGGCGCGGCAGTTGTGAGACCGGAGCGCCAAAACCGCCGCAGAGTCAATTATTGCGCTGCTTTTTTGATGCTCTCAATGGCGCAGCTGTGTTCTTTGGTCTTTTTGTCATAGCTGATGCCGATGAGCATGATGGTGCCTGAATAATCCTCAAGAGCTTTGGTATAGTGCCTGGCTTTGATCTGGCTTAAAGCCGTCTGCGCGCTCCTGTTCCATTTGAGCTCGATGACGAGGGCGGGAGTGTTGCGGTCGGCGTTTCTTTTGGGGATGAAAACGATGTCCGCAAAGCCTTCGCCTGAAGGCATTTCCCTGACCGGCCTGTAATAATCCTTGATGCAGACAAGATACGCGTTCTGCACGGTGTTCGCCAGGCTTTCCTCGGAGTTGTATTTGATAATGGAAGAGTATTCTTCGTGGTATTCTCGGATTTTTTGGGCCACAAAGGCGCAGTCGCCTTCATAGGTTTTCTCAAGGAGTTCCTGCGACTTTCTGATAAGTTCAGTGTATTCGGCAAGATTGCAGCTCTCAATCGCATCCCTGAGCGTCAGCCTCACCTCTTCATCAGGGACGTAAACTCTGCCGTCAGTGCAGGCCAGATACCCAAGGTGAATGAGATAAGTTTTGGCGTCATCTTTGTTTTTTATGAAGGAAATGTCGTTATTGAATTTTGAGGTGTTGATGCCTTCAAGGCGGCAGCCGCAAAGCAGCCTGATCAGACAGTCTTTGAGCCCTTTAAGGTCCTGCAACATCAGCTCTGCGACCGTTTCATAGCTCGCGGTGTTTCCCCAGAAAGGCAGATACTGCCTTGAAGACACCATTTCCCGGATGGAATTGGGGTTGTACATGTGTAAGCCGCCTGATACATAGCCGTCATACCAGCGGCGGGTTTCATTAAAATCCAGGCGTTTTTCCTGGCAGATTTTTTTTTACCTCGTCTTCGGTAAAACCATAGCACGGCGCAAGATCTCTTGGATTTATCACCGTGTATTCTGTGAAATTATTTAGCGCTGACTGGGTGTTATAGCGTTTAATCGGCAATTGTAAATCCCGAGAAAGTGGATCGTTGGCTACGGAGGGCGGATCACCAGTTACGGAGAGATAGATCACCTCGATCTTGCAGAGGCACCGAGAACCTCAAAGACACCTGCGGAACCCTCTCCCTTGGAAGCCTTACGCCGGGCGTCAGTTCAGGGCCTGCGCAGCATGAGAGTCGCTGAGGTCTTTGACAGAAAGAGGGCAGCGCGTAGCGCTGCCCCCCCTTTTTCTTTTTTTGCTCCTTTTTTTCTTTTAGCCTTTCTTTGAATTCAGGGCTCTGAACTGCCGGTCAAGCTTCTCAAGCGCCGAGTTCAGGTGCTCGATGGTCTTGTCCTTCTCCTCGACCTTTGTCCGCAGAACGACGATGGTCTCCTTGGCCTTGTCGTTTTCCTCCCTGAGTCTGCTGATCTCCGTCTCCTGCGACTCTGACTTCAGCCTGAGATGATCGACGGCCTTCCTGGTTTCGGCCAGAGTCTGTTTGCTTTTCTCAAGCTCGTCCTCGCAGGCGCCCAGGGCGGCGCGGTTTTCCTTGAGCTCGGTGTCGCAGTCGAGCCGGTAGGCCGATCTGAACTCCTGTGTCCTGGCATTGAGCGCGGCCCACATGAGGTACACCAGATCCGTGCCCGCCTTAAGGGTGGCCGCATCAATGGCGAATTCATCCATGGCGTTGCGGCGGCTGTCCTTCCAGGCGGCCATTGCCGCGGTGTAGTCCCTTGAGGAGTGCCCGGGGCACGCCTCGGCCAGGCGTTTTCTGCTGATGGCTTCGCCTGCGTGCGACATGGCCGTCAGTTTGCTCACCAGGTTCTCGACCACCGGGCTCAGGGCCTTTGCATCCTCCTTCCGCTCAGTCATTGCCGGCCTCCTTTTTTCTGCGGGTGGCGACAGGGTGTTTCATCCCATGAAACACCGTTTCATGTTTCGGAACCGAAACGCCGGAACGCGTTTCATGTGTTTCAATTGTTTCACCTGTTTCAAATGTTTCATGTGTTTCAATTGTTTCATGTGTTTCAAATGCGTCG
>DKSD01000101.1 GCA_002473165.1 Succinatimonas sp. UBA7265 | reverse complement strand
TCTGAATACTAACAAGGAAGGACGCCTAGACGAGGCCGCTGCCATTCCTTCCTGCCTTCCTAACTCCTGATCCCCTTTTACCTTCTATTTTGCTTAAAAATTTTTGGAAGAATAAGTTGACTTTTCTTTAAATTAGGCGTACCATGAAGTTATAAAGTTAAGCATGACAGGACGCTTATCATGGCTTCAAAGTACAAAGACGAAAAAATTCTCGCGATCGCCGGCGATCCGCACAACGGTCAGGTGCTTGCCTTTGCCAAACCCGGCGTGTACCGGATCGTGGTGCGCTCTTACGCCTACAGCTCTGATGCCGGACGCACCAAAGGCAGCAAGTCGCTCTACGGATATGTCGTCGGTGACAGGTTCTACGAGCCTGCCGAGTACAGAAAGCGCTACAACGCGAAGGGAAACCTGCGCAGCAGCGTGACGCCGCAAAAGGATAAAAAGAAGCCGGCAAAGCCTGAAGCCAAAGCGGATCCCGCGCCTGAGTTAAACAGCGCTGCGATCCTTGAACGCCTGGCAGGCCCGGTGCCCGTTTTCCACGCCGCGGCAAAACGCTCGGGGATCGCGCGGTTCCTCGGCGAGGCCTACGGAGCGCAGAGAGCGGCGGAGATCCTGTCTGTGGCTTACAGCTGGCTCATTCTGGGAAAGAACTCCGCAAGGCTCTACCCGCGCTTCTGCCAGCAGTACGCGCTGCCTTATCTGGGGCTTATGACCGAGCAGGATCTGGCGGATCTGTTTGTGGCGCTGGGCAACGACGACGCCGCGCGCACTAAGCTGTTCTCCTCGCTCATAGGCTCTGCAGATCAGGGCGAGTACTTCAGCTACGACTCGACCACCTGCAAGTCCGAAGCAGAGCACAATCCATACAGTTTCTTTGCCCCGTCCAAGGAAGGGGAGGATGAGATGGTGTTCCACCTGGCGGTGCTGTATGCGCACAAGGCGGGCATGCCGGTGGCCTTCAGGATCATCCAGGGCAACGTGCCTGACGTGAGCACGGTGTCTGATCTGCTCGCCCGTCTTGACGCCATGCATGACGAGCTTAAGGTGCCCAGACGCCCGAAGTTCGTGCTTGACCGCGGCTATGAGAGCATCGCCAATCTCGCGGAGGCCACGGCGAGCGGCAGGCAGTTCCTTGCCGCCGCCAGGAACCTGGAGGAAGGCTGGGTGGCGGACGCCGTCGACAAAGCAAAGACAGAGCACGACATGTGGGGCGCGGAAACGCTGCTCTCAGGCACAGGGGGCGCCGTATACGGAGCCAATGTCGAGGCTGACCTCCCCTGCGGCAAAGACGAAAAAGGCGGGGAGAAGAGCGTAAAGGTGTGGGTGCACGTGTACCGCGACGAAGGCATATCGGAACTGAAAACCCAAAACCTGAACAACAGCCTTGACTCCTTTGAGAAGGCCTGGACGGACGGAGACGAGCGGTACCGTTCAAAACTGCTGACGTCTCAGCTCATGAAATTTTATGAGACTCCGAAGAAGGGAACTTCCGCCAAGCGCCTGAAGCGCGACAATCCGGCTGTCGACTTTGAGATGCGCAACTTCGGCTTTTTCGCCAGCGTCAGCAACTTCAGGCTCTCCGCCGCGGAAGCGTGGAAGATCTACAAAGAGCGCGACTGCATCGAGAAGTGCTTCCGCGGCGGCAAGTCCGATCTGGATCTCAACGCCGCCAGAGCCCACGAGAACGACAGCCTCAAAGGCAGGATGCTCGTTTCCTTTGTGGCGCTGTGCATCCTGTGCGAGATCAGGAACCAGCTGAAGCTGGAGCGCAAATTCCCTGACGGCAGGCGCAAGAAGATCCCCGCAAGGACGTTCACATTCACAGACGTGCTGAACATCACCCGCGCGACGACGTTAAGCTACGCCACAACCACCGGGAAGACATGGTATTCTGAGATCACCTCGGAGATGAGGCGCCTGCTGCTGTGCTGCGGCTGTGAAGACGCGTACAGCGGAAAGCCGGAATATATTGAGAATATTAATGACTTAAGAAAGGTTTTGTCCTACCGCAGATAGGCGTCCTACTTGGTTAGAATTCAGATAAGTGTGCGCATCTTTCCTGTTTTCAAATCGGCGAAATAATCACTTCGCCAACCGCTTTCTAACTTTAAAAGTAATTTATAAAAACTAACATCAAGAGATTATGCACATCAGAAAAATACATTTTATTAACAGGGTGGATAGCACTAATTGCGGCGACGACTGTTGCTGTCCTTTAAATTATTTTTTGAATTATTTTAATCAGTTTGCATGGATTAGGCATGACATTGATTATATAGATTAGTCGGTTATCTCCAAAGATGATATTATTATATTGGGGGGGGCGGAACCATAGATGTATCAACAAGTTCCAATCACAATACTAATCTACTTTTGGATAAATGCGACACCGTGATCGGCTGGGGTATAGGTTCAAACCAGCATAACCCAAAAGTGTGGAATATCGGAGTTACTACTGAGAAGACGAATTTCGATAAATTTAAGCTCCTTGGCGTCAGAGATTTCGACAATGATTTAAAGCTTCGCTATGTGCCTTGCGTTTCCTGTTTATCCGCAGAGCTTGAATGGGGCAATACCGTTAAGCCCGAGGAAAAATTCGGAATAATCGAGCATAAAGACCTGCATTTAAATGTTATTTCGGAAAATTTCAAGATTAACAGGATCAATAACTCTTTTAATTTATACGATATTTGCCAGTTTATTGCCAGACATGAGTGCATCATCACTAATTCCTACCACATTGCTTACTGGACAACGCTAATGGACCGTAAGTGCATAGTGGCAAACCCTTTTTCCACCAAGTTCAATCATCTCAAATATAAGCCGGCGCTGCTTATCACTAACAGTGCTATCGATGCATCAGCGTGCAAGTGTGAACATGTTTTAGTCAAAGAAGGTGAAATCACCATGTCTGATTTGGATCTGCTCTTTGAAAAATGCAGAAATTATCCGGATGCACTGGCTGAATCAAGGGCGTTAAATCTGGGTTATTTTGCGCAGGTCAGACAATACACCGATAAGCTGCTCGGTTCCACGGCTCCTTTGTTCAGAGAGTGCTATCTTGCGAACCGCCTTTCATCTTTCTGGCTGAGCAACACCCTCAGGGATTCATCAAACCGGATCAATTACCTGCAAAACGAGCTCAACGTCCGCAGCAACAGCCTGCATGCTGAGCTTTATTCCGCTGTCGACCGCAAGTTCAAGGAATTTGAATTAAAGCACCCCAAACGCCTTTCGCTTTATACCAGGATACGCAACTTTTTGCTTCACAAATAACTTATTTTTCCAAAAATTTGATCCTGCAAGGCCTGATCTTGTCAGGCCCTGCAGCACAGCACAGGAGACAGCATGCTTAACATTGCATACAGCACCACGAGGCAATGGAACTGCGGCGACGAGTTCATACTCTTTGGCTGCCGCAACCTGCTTGAGAAAGCTTTAGGCAGGCACAACGCCATCATCTACAACCGCAACCCCGACATCCGCAGGCTAAGCCGCATTAACCTCGACGATGCCGCAAGATCTGGCAATCCGGCTGTCCGGCTTAACGACAACTCCGTAAAGCCTGACAGCGATCTTTCCTTTGCAGATCTTGCCTGCTTTGCCGGATCGCCTGAGTGGTGGAACGAGCTGTGCGAGGTCTTCTACAAACGCATCATAGCAGGCTCGCTGCCGACGATCTTTTTAGGCCTGGGCACGGCGCCGCAATCCCTGCCTTCGTTTGAGCAGGAAGTGCTCGATCGCAGTCTGGCGGTCACGGTGCGCGATCCCGCGTTTTTAAGCTCCCCGGTGTTTAAAAAGGTTAACGTCCGCTATCTGCCCTGCCCGGCGCTGTTAAGCGCTGTAAAAAATCTTGAAAGATCAATAGGACAGTGGGGGGGGGCAAGCCGCCTGGGGCTCGTGTTCATGGCAGGCCCCAAAGACAGCGTGCCCAACAACTGCGCGCCCGACGGCCAGGGCGAGTGCGCGTATTACCAGGATCTCTTCACGCACCTCATCAAAAAATTTGGCGACAGCCATGAGATCTCGGTTATCTGCCACTACATCGACGAACTGCCGGTGGCGCACCGACTCTTTAAGGATCTGCCCAACGTTAAGATCCGCTACTCCTACGATGCCAGCGACTACTTTGAGATCTATCGCGAGTGCGATCTGACCGTCTCAACCCGGGTGCACGGCTGCGGCATCTCCTCGTCTTTAGGGATCCCCTCCTTTATCCTCTCCCACGATTTCCGCGGCGCCACCGCCGCAGGCTTTAAGGCGCACGAGCTCAAGCTCTTTACCTCGTTTGAGGAAGCCGACGCCAGGATCACCGAAGCTTTGGGCTCGCTTGCTGATCTCAGCTCCGATCTGCTCGCCTTCAAGCGCCACACCGAAAGCGAGTATCTTGAGCTGCTCTCAGGTCTCAGGCTTGACAAGATCAGCTACCCGCCGCTACCCGCAACGCCGCAGCCGGCTGCCCAAGGCGTCCCTGAAACCGCGGAGGGTCAAATCGCAGCTAAAGAAGAGCCAAAGCCTCAGAGCGCGCCTGAGCTTAAACCGGCACCGCAGCCTGAGAGCAGCGATGGCGATCATCACCGAAGTCTGCTCTCCGTACTCAAACGCCTCCTCAGGCGGTGAGCGCATGAAAGATTGAGCTCAGCTTTGGGAATAACGCTCTTCGATCCTCGTGAGGAACTCGTCGACGTCATCGTGATCCGCGCAGGCAAGGCGCACCGCTTTGATCTCGTCCGCCTCATGCTCCCACCAGCGCGAGCGCAGCAGCCTTGCTCTCATCGCCTCGTCAAAGCGGTAGCGCAGGATCCGTGCGGGGTTGCCCACCATGATCGCGTACTCCGGCACGTCCTTGGCCACCACCGCCCCGGCGCCGATGATCGCGCCGGTGCCGACGGTCACGCCCGAGAGCACCGTGGCATTGGCGGCGATCCATACGTCATTGCCGATGACGATGTCGCCCTTGGTGTGGCGGCAGGACTTGTCGACAGCCACTTCAGAGGAGGTGGAAAAGCCTTTGAGCGTGTGCTCGCCGCCTAAAACCAGCGTCGCGCCCATGGCCATGGAGACATAGCGGCCGATTTTAAGCTTGCAGTCGCTGCCCCAGTAATAGAGCGTCGGCCGGTTGGGGAAAGAATAAGCTCCAAGCTCGATCACCGGCTTATAGGCAAAAAGATAGGGGATGTTGAAATAGCTGCAGGGATCAGGCGGGATCTGGCGCGCGGGTTCGCCCTGCTCCCTGCTTGTGGAGTTTTCCTTATTTTTCTGGGTGTTTTCAGCTAATTCGGGCTTACCCCCTCCCCAATTTACCTTTGATTTTTCTAAATATTTTAAACATGAGCCTACATTTCACCGCTTTTAAAATCCTTTGCCCCAAGATCAGCTGTGCGCCGCCTGAGGGTTTAGCCTTAAAATAACACCTTAAAGCCGCGGCATCTTAGCGCAGAGCGCGCCATCAAAACGCCGCTGTGTATTCAAGATCGCGCCCTTATACGTAAACTTATTTAAAAAACAATGCATTACCCCCCCTACGTCCGCAGCATAATCATTCCCATCCCGCATATTTAAAGCAGTCGCAGCGCTGCAGCCTCACCTACCGCCCCGACATCGACGGCTTAAGAGCCGTGGCCGTGCTCTCGGTGGTGCTCTTCCACGCTTTCCCGGGCAGCGTGTTTAAGTCAGGCTTTGCCGGGGTTGACGTGTTCTTCGTCATCTCAGGCTTTCTCATCTCATCCATACTCTTCAAGGGCATGGACGCCAAGATATCAGGCGGCGAGCGGCCTTTTACGTTCCTGGGCTTCTACTCAAGGCGCGTAAGGAGGATCTTCCCCTCGCTCATCCTCTGCCTGCTCTTCTTCTTAGGCTTAGGATGGTTCGTGCTCCTGCCTGACGAGTACAGCCTTTTGGGCAAACACGCCGCCGGGGCATCCGCGTACGTCTCAAACTTCGTGCTCTGGTCGGAGTCAGGGGACTACTTCCAGACCGCCTCGCAGATGAAGCCTCTTTTGCACCTGTGGTCTTTGGGCATCGAGGAGCAGTTCTACCTCTTATGGCCGCTGTTCCTATATCTGGCCTTAAGGCTTAACTTAAGCGCCCTGCCTTTGGCTTTAATCGCGGCATTGGCCTCCTTCGGTTTCGGCATCCATGCGGTGAAGGCCGACCCGTCCGCCGCCTTCTGGTCGCCGCTGCTGCGCTTCTGGGAGCTGGCCGCAGGCGGCATTCTCGCCTGGCTTGTCCTCTACAGGGCTCAGGCCTTCCGCGCCTTTGCGCAGAAGACCGGCCCCGTCCTCGGCAAAATCCTGCTGAGAAACCCTGAGCGCTGCGACGGCGTCAGGGTCTGGCAGGGCCTGCTCTCGGCTCTGGGGGCCGCGCTCATCCTCATCGGGGTGCTGGCCTTAAACAGCCAACACTTCCCGGGCTCCAAGGCTTTATACCCGGTGCTCGGGGCTGTGCTCCTGATAGCCGCAGGCCCTCAGGCTCCGGTAAACCGCCTGCTCTCCTGCCGCCTTGCGGTGTGGATCGGCCTTATAAGCTATCCCCTCTACATCTGGCACTGGCCTTTCCTCTCCTTTGCCTGGATCATCGAGGGCTCCATGCCTCCTGCCTGGGTGCGCGTCGCCTGCGTCGCCGCGGCGGTTTTGATGTCGGCGTTTACCTTCTACATCGTCGAGCCGCACCTGCGCTGGGGCCGCCACGGCGGCGCCAAAGCCCTGGGCCTGCTCATCGCGATGCTCATAACCGGCTTTGCCGGGTGGGAGATTTACCATCACGGAGGCTATAAAAACCGCATGCCCGCCTCCGAGGCCACGCAAGCGATCACCGATAAGATCACCCCGATCCGCAGCCAGGCGTTCGCCAACTGCAACGCAGTCTTCCCCGAGTGGAACGAAGGGAAATATTCTTTCTGCGCGATCGAAAAACCTGATGGCAATAACACGGTGGCGCTGATCGGTGATTCCCACGCCGGCGCTTTATATGACGGGATCCTCGCGCACGAGAAACATAATGAAGGCGCCGCGCTCTTTTCCTTCCCCTGCGCGCTGCCGCTCATGGGCGCCCAGTCAGGCTACGGCGAGCAGTGGCGGCGCAACGCCGAGGGTAACCGCTATAACTACAAATTTATCGAAAAGGGCTTTTCCTACGTGCTAAGCCGCCCTGAGCTCAAGACCGTGATCTTAACGGGCTTCCCCGGCTGCTTTGACCACGGCGGGCTCTCCGATCTTAGCGATCCTAAGCTCACTGACAAACGCCAGATCTTAGAGAAAGCCGCCGCGAAGACTTTCAAGGCGCTCACCGATGCGGGCAAGCAGGTGCTCTTTATCTTCGATGTGCCTACGCTGGCCACGGATTTTCGCTACTGGGATCTTAAAAAGCTCAATGAATGCAAAAACGCGCTCGGATCCCAGGACGCCTCACTGGGCCTCAGGGGCAAGCTCATGGGCAGAGGCCAAAACGACAATGCAGAAAACGCCTGCACGATCCTGCAAAAAGAGAGCGGCACCTTGGATGCCCACAACCTCATCAAAGAGGTGATCACCGCCGAGGCCTCAAAGCACCCCGGCGTCAAGACCATGGATCTTAGCGATCTGCTCTGCAATCAGGAGGGCAAATGCGTCCTGCAAAAAGACGGCAACGTCCTCTATGCCGACGCGCACCACCTGAACCTTAACGGATCGCTCTTTGCCGCCTCCGCGATCCTCAAGATCCTGCGGGGCAAGTGAGCTCGCATTAAAGGCGGCGCTGCCGCACAGCGTCGCTGTTCTTTACTCCGCGCTTAAGCTCGCGGTAACCGCTTCCATAACCTTGCTCACTTCAACGGAAGGAGACTCTTTGCCTTCATCTGCCCTGACAAAGATGATCCCCTCGCCTCTCCAGAATCTGCCGGAATAAGGGCAGTGATGGCTGAAACCATAGAGTTCGCCCATGATGCTCACGGCTTTAATGCCGCTGACATTGGCCATGTGCATGAACGAGCTGTCGATCCCGATGAAAATATCAGCGTGTTTGATGATTTGATAGATAAGTTGCAGATCGCTCACCTTGTCCAAGGTCTTAAAACGCTCGCTTGACGATTTCACAATCGGTGTCATACCTAATTCGGCGACAATCGCCTCGGGATAGGCTTTGAGGATCTGCTCTGTCAGTTCGCTGAACTTCTCCTCAGACCAGTCGCGTTTGGGATCATTGGACTTGGTGTGCAGCAGGATCACTTTGCTGTTGCCGTGTTCCTGCCCGGCTTTGTTTATCGCATCCAAAAGTCCGGCCTTTGCCCAAATCTCCTGTTTTGAGAGTGCGGAATATTGCGGATCCTCCCAAAAATGCGGTGTCAGCAGCAAACGATCAAGGCCAGCAGCCTGGGACATCGATGAGAGCAGGCAGTCATTGGCGTAGAAATTGGCAAAGCCGATCCCGTTATTGCGGGCATGCCAGAAATAGCGCGGATCGTCCACCCTGTCGGGCCTGCCGTCAAAAAAGAGGTTGATGATCTGCTGATCTCCTTTAAGATCGCGTGTAATTTCAATGCATTCTTTGAGGGATTGAACCTCAAGATACCCGTTAATTAAGGGATTAAAACGGACTATATCTTTAAACCTGCCTTCAACCACCCAGTAAAGAGGCCTTTCAGGATATTTCCACTTAAGATATCGAGCAATCGGTTCATTGGCCACGATGTCTCCCAAATGCTCAGCGAGCATGATGAGCAAGGCATTGTCTTCAAGTTCCTTAAGACTGACCTTTTTAGCTTCTTTTGAAGTCAGGCCGCTTTCAAAAGGCTCAGGCAGACGGGTAATTGTCTTGGGCTCGGTTAAGTCATGAGGATCATAAGGCTGACGGTTTTGAAACCTGCCAACTTCAAGATAGTGAGTAAGAGGACAGATCCCTCTTTCTCTCACATCTTTATATTTCTCAAGGTAATGACTAGTGTCAAAATTGAGCGACGGATCATAGCCCAGTTTCCAGCCCTTAAAGAAATAGTGAGCCTCAGGTGTCATCTCACCGTTTTTAACCTCAGGGTCTTCTTTTACCTGAGGGTAATGCTCCAAATACCATTGGTCGTCAAAATAAGGAGCAAGTGATTTAACTCTTTTCTCTTTAATCCCGTATTTTGCGTAATGTACCCATGGATCAATTCCGGCTCTGCGAATGTCCGGATTTAACACCAGGTAAAACTCCGGTATGAAGACAGAGACTTTCGGGTGGTTCCCGTTGTCGCGGCCCTCGGTGAGCCCTTGAGTAACGTAATGGCGCCAGGGGTCGAGCCCGCTTTTCTTGACGTCAGGGTACTCAAGCACATAGCCTTCTTTAAAGAAGACGCTCTCCGGAGGGTGGTTCCCGTTGTCGCGGCCCTCGCTAAAGCCCTTGAGGACATAGTGCTGCCAAGGTGTCAGGCCTTTTTTGCAGCATTCGGGGTAAAGACATTTGTACCCAGCCTCAAAGAAGCTGTGCTTGCCCTTTACTGTCACTCTGCGAATTAAGTATTTTGGATATAGAACGATATTCATATTGGCTTTACCACAACGTATTTCATTAGAATGTCTTTGCAATACGCAAACGTTTGACAAATACGATAGAATTCACCTTCCTAGTACAATGTAACATTAGAAA
>DKSD01000041.1 GCA_002473165.1 Succinatimonas sp. UBA7265 | reverse complement strand
ACGAACAGCGCGCCGGTGTTGCCTAAGATCGGGGCATAGTAGGACACTTCGCTGCCGTCAATCTGTTTGTGGTCAAAGCTCAGATCCAAAAAAGCCTTGGCGCGCGCCTGCTCTGAATCGAGGTAATAAGTTGAAAGCGTTATGAGATCAGCCTCGATGTTTTTACCCTCGGCAAAGAGCTTGCCGCCAAGCTCCGAGGTGCCAAAGCTCTGCATCACGTAAGCGTCTTTGAAGCCGTTGGCATCCAGGGCGTGCTTCATGGCAGTCTGGGCTTCCTCGTCGGCGTTAGTGTAAATGACCAGCTGATCGGCAATGGCGGCGCTGCACGACAGCCCCGCGATTAAAGAGAGCGATGCGGCAAGCATGCGGATTTTCATATTCAAGCCTCCTGACGGGCATTAAGGTTTAAGGCTGCGCCGGCGGCGCGCGGCTGTTTAAGCCGGCGCATCCGATCGCGGATTTTCGGGACTGCACGAGGCAGCAGATCAAAAAGGATCTTCACGGCCACATTCGTGATGAAGATGAGCAGCGAGAGCACAAAGATCGCGTCAAAGCGCTCGAAGTACTGAAGCTCGCGGATGCGCGTCGTCATAACCTGGGTGTGCGCGCCGCACAAAAAGATCACCGCCGAGATCGTGACCATGGCGTTGATAAAGAGATAAGAGGCCACGGAACACAGCGTGATGAAACTGTTAGGCACGATCACGCGGCGCAGCGCCTGAAAATAGCTGTCGCCCATGAGCGAGCAGGTGATCTCATAGCCGCGGTTCATGCGCGAGAGCGCGTCCGAGCACATCAGGTACGGCGTCGTAAAAAAGTGCACGATGTTGCACAGCACGATCAGGGCAAAGCTGTTCATCATGAACGTGCCGCTGAAGGCGAACATGAATCCCACGCCCAAAACCATGCCCGGCACGGTGTTTGTGAGCATGGCAAAGAAATCCATGAGCACGCCGGCCCAGCGCGGCAGTGCCGAGCGGACGCTTGCCAGCGCCGCTGCATAGCAGAACATCACCCCGAAGAGCGCGGTAAGCGCCGCGACTTTGAGCGAGTTTAAATAAGAGGAGCTTACGGCATCGTCTGCGAGCAGGCGCCTTATGGTGTCCAGCGTGAAATAAGGCTGATAAGGCCAGCTTTGGACAAAAGGCACGACGAAAATCACCGCGAACACCGAAAGCAGCGCGAGGCTTACGAGCGTGAGATAGCCTGCGCCCAGGCTTTGCAGCAGCGCGCCCGGACGCCTTTGGGATGATCCCGGCTCTGAGATGAAATTTAAGCGCGAGGCGGCGCGCAGCAGCACCACAGCCAGCACTGACGGGGCGAGCATGAGCACAGCGATCACGGCGCCGCGCCCGAAATCAGGGATCGCCCCCATCATCACGGAATAGAGCATCACCGAAATCACCTCATAGCGCCCGGCCACGGACGAAGGAATGCCAAAATCGGTGAAATTCAAAAAGAACGTGAGCAGGAAGGCCGCGCACAGCGATCCGGCGATCGGGCGCAGCGCCGTCATCCAAAAGATCCGCAGCGGCCCGTCGCCTAAGATCTCACAGACCGTGCGCGCATCGCGGCTTACATAGAGAAAGGCGTTTTGCAGCAGCATGAAGGCAAAGGGCATGCAATAGACAGTGCCGGCGATGAGCAGCCCGTTGAAGCCGTAGATGGAAAAAGGCAGCTGGCCTAAAAACGAGGTGATAAGCCCCTGGCGGCCGAAGGAGTAGATGACCGCAAAGCCGTAGGTGATCGACGGAAAGAAAAAAGCCGTGAGCAATATGAGCTTAAAGAGCAGCGAGAGCGCTTTGGGGAAGCGGCACGCCCAGAGAAAATAAGCGGCAAAAAAGGCAATCGTTGTAGAAATCAGCGCCACGAGACCTGAGACGGCAAAGCTGTGCGCCAAAACCCGCAGCAACCGTTTTTTCCCCAGAACACTCAGGTAATTATCCAAAAAACCGCCCGCATCTGAGCCAAAGGACTGCGCGATCACCCACGCAAGCGGCACGATCAGCGCCAGCGCCATCACCGCCGCCACGGCGATGAAAGCGCCCCTTTGCTCAGCGAGCCCGAAAACGCCGCGCTTTGCCATCACGCCGCCTGCCCGTCAGGAATGCCGTCGAACAATTTGCGGATGTTGTCGCGCTTGATGTAAAGCTGGCGGCAGATGAAACGGCGCACGAACTCGTCGGCAGGGTGCGAGAGGATCTCACGGGGCGCGGCGTACTGCGCGATGCGGCTGTCATGGAGGATCATGATGTGATCGGAAAGTGACAGGGCCTCCTCGGGATCATGGGTCACGATCACGGTGGTGAGGCGGTATTTGCGCGCGATCTCACGGATCAGCGCCTTAATGGATTCCTTGATCATGCCGTCAAGGGCCGAGAGCGGCTCGTCCAAAAGCAGCAGCCGGGGCTTTAACACCAGGGTGCGGGCGATCGCCACGCGCTGCTTTTGTCCGCCTGAGAGTTCGCTCACGCGCTTTTGCAGATGGGGCTTTAAGTCCAGCAGTTCTATGAGTTCGTCGACCTCGCTGTTTGAAGAGGCATCAGGGTAGTTGCGCAGCCCGTAGACGATATTCTCGTAAGCGTTGAGGTTGGGAAAGAGCGCGTAGGACTGGAACACGATGTTAAAACCGCGCTCGCGCATCGGGATGGACGTGATGTCAGCCCCGTCAAGGTAAATGCTGCCTGAGGTGGGATCGAGCACGCCTAAGATGAGGTTTAAGAGCGTGGTCTTGCCGCAGCCTGACGGGCCTAAGATCGAGACGATCTTGCCGTCGCTGATCTGGAAAGTCAGATCATTGAGCACCCAGGTGTTCTTAAACTTCTTGCTCAGGTGGCTTACTTGCAGCATTCCCATCCTCCGCCGCGCCCGCTTTTTTTAAAAGCGAAAAAAACGCGATCCTCATCACACGCAAAAGAGGATAGGGAGAGCAGGAAAAGTGCTTGTATGCCTCTCGTTAACCGCAAGTTAAGCGAGGTTAAGCGAAAAAGCCCGGAGCTTAACAGCCCCGGGCTTTGCTGAAATTCAATCTTAAAGGCTCAGCGGCGTTTGGCAAACGCGGCGCAGGCCAGAACGATTTGGGTGAGATCGCGGATCACCAGATCCGCACCGGCCTCATAGAGCTTTTGGGCGGCGCCGCGCACCGCCTGTTCGCGCGCGGCTGTGTCCATAGCCTGCCACTGCTCCAGGCTCGCGCCGCAAGCAGAACTGCCCGCGGCCACACCCACGGCGAAGACCCCGGCGTTGCGCGCCTCCTGCATGTCAGATGGGGTGTCGCCGATCTTCATGACAGAGGACACGGACTTAACCTGCAAGGCCTCGAGGTTTTTAAAGATCATGTAAGGGAAGGGCCGGCCGAACCCGCCGGCATCCTCGGCCGTGCACACAAAGTCAGGGGCGTAGCCGCGCTTTTGGGTCTCAGGCACGACGATGTCCATCATCTTTTTGGTGTAGCCCGTGGTCGAGCCGATTTTGACGCCGCGCCCCCGCAGCCAGGAGACTGCGTCCAAAAGCCCGGGCAGCGGATCGCAGTGCGCGCTGAGCGTGGCAAACAGCGCCGGCTCGAACCTGGCGTAAACCGCGTCGACGTCTTTTTCCTCAGGCGCGCGCCCGGTCTTTTTTAAAAAGAGCGAGGCGATGCGCTCCATGCCCAGCATGGTCTTGACGTGATCATGCTTGAGCATGCCCATGGGCGCGCGGATCTCCTCATCGGTGACAGCGATGCCGATCTCGGAGAATGCCTGGCGGAACGCCGCCACCGGCGCCATGGAGCCAAAATCAACCGTGGTGCCCGCCCAGTCAAAGATCACCGCAACAGGCGCGCTCATTTGCATCTCTCCAGGTATTCG
>DKSD01000039.1 GCA_002473165.1 Succinatimonas sp. UBA7265 | reverse complement strand
ACCACTAACTTGCGCGGCATTCAAGCTCTAAAACAAAAGCCACCTTTTGGCAGTTTTTTTGTTAAATTACGCAAATGAAGAAAGGGGGCTTGCGCCCCCTTTTGCCTTTCACTCACGGAACTCCAATACGTTTCACTCCGCTTCCGCATTGAGCTCTTCAAAGCTCTTGCGTCCGCTTTTAAGCCACAGATCGCTGATCATCTCATAGGCTTCCTCGTCCCCGGCCTTAACGGTAAGCATCAGATCTGCAAGCTCATCGGCTTTATAGATCTCACGGTGTTTCAGATCTTTGTCATTGATCGCTTCTTTCGGATCGCTATGCGTGATCCAGTGCAGCATGATGTACTCGTCGTTTTCCGGCTCGTGGAAAATGCAGATTTCGTCATGGTTTTTCTTTGGATTCTGCCCGCGTTTAAAGGCGAGATCGCAAAAATCCACATGCAACACCTTCTCGCAGCCTTTTATTTCAAGATCTTCTTCTTTAAACTTTGCCATAATCACCACCTCATAAACAGCCTTCGTAAAAAGGGGATCTGAGCTCTGGCATTTCCCAGATGTTCCAAGTCTTTTTAGTAAGTTCATTAAGGCAGTCTTCATCCTGAGGGAAGTCTGAGGAGCGCGCCTGAACCTGACTGACACCGCACGGAGCGGTTTGGCCAAGTTCCAGTTCAAACACCGCGGGGATCAGCGCCGCCGTAACGCTTGCCGCACTCTCCGCTGTTTCCGCGGACATCTGCGCAGACTGATCTTTTCCGCAGGCGCCCGCCCTGAGCTCAGCCAATATCTTTACGATCTCACGGATCGGCAACGTCGCCTGGGTCCCTTTCAGGAGTTCGCTGCAGTCCGCTTCATGCGGCTTTAACACCTTGTTTTCAAAAATCTCCTGGCAGTCAGCTTTTTCAAGCCCGGCCATTCTCTTTACAGCCAGTCTTGCCGCAGCGCTTCTCTCCCCTGAAACCTTAAGCGAACGTAAGAGCAGATCCCAAAGCGCTGCAAAGAGCTCAACGCGGTTCTCAAAGCTTTCAGCCGCGACACCTGTGGCATCCGCAATTGCGGCCTTAAGACGCCTGTCAGCTTTCACGCTGAGAGCGGCGCTGTGCCTGAGATACAAAGAGCAGAGCGCGTAAACCAGCCGGCGCGCAGGAGTTGAGCGGTTATCCTCCGCTCCCGCGGCGTTTTCTTCACCGGGATCCTCCAGATGTCTGTGCATGGCGGGAGTTTCATCACGGATCGTGCTGTTCTCTGGAGATTCGGGGGTTTCAGCCGTGTTGTCAGGCCAGGCTTTATCCAAATAATCGCCTTCGGCCTCCACTTCCCAGGCAACCGGCCAGTGGCGCTGCGGCCAGCGTTCCATGACGCTCAGCAGCGCGCAGATTATGCTTCGCAGGACTTGCGCACCGTCAGCGCAGATCGGCTGCTCCCGCGCCGCGTCAGTCACGCCGTGAAAAACACGGTTGCGCAGGGAGTAAAGCCTTTGCGTCAGCGAGAACAGCACCTCAAATTTTTGCCGCTGGCGCAACGCCAGCAGGCCATAGTCGCGATCGGCTCCGGCGCTCACCTCCGCAAAAACGCGCTGTTCTTTTGTAGCACCTGGCCTTGATGCGTAAAAGAGATCCGCATAGCAGCGGCGGCTGTGCATAAGCTTTTCAATGAGCGCTTTGACCGGCTCCACGCCCTGGTTCCACAGCATCTTTTCACCGCCGCCTTGCAGCGCCGTCTCAAACAGGCTTCGAAAAACGTTTTCCGCAGGATACTTCAGGCACGCTTCGTCTGATGGAAAAGTGATTGATAAGATCAAGCGCCATACTCAAAACGCGTAAACACGCCTTTTTTGCAGTCTGGCCGAGGGCGGTAACAGCATGATCAGCAGGCAAAACAAACCCCGGGAGCCGCAGCCTGCCGGGGTCTATCCGTGCTTGGGATCAGATACGTTCATCAAGCCTGCCTCCTTTGCGTTTCTCCTCGTCAAGGAAACCGGCGAAGGCCTCATCTTCGCGATCATATTCAGGATCATCGCGCTCCTCGGCATAAACGCCTGATTTGCCTGAGCGATCGCTCTTTTGCACCCTGCGGTTATACACCAGCTGAGATGGCGAGCTGTTAAGCCGCGCCAGGATCGGATAAAGGATGTCGGTCATGGCTGCCTCCCGGGAAAGGTAAAAAATGTTCCCCTCCTGTTTTAACTATCGGCGACAAAGGCAAAATTTCAAAGGGAAACGCGGCTTAATGCGAAAAATGGTCGAATGGCATAATAGCCGTAAAAACATGGAGAAAGAACAGGAGCAGACATGCAACAGCGAGGTCGCATTTAAAGCATGCTGAGCCGCTTTTTAGGCTGAGGCGAAGCAGAGAAAGACAGAATCTTATGTACATCCATGCCGCAGTAAATTACACTATTGAGCGAAGTGTTCCTCCCAGTAAATGCGGTATTCCCGCAATTGTTTCCGATTTCAATTGATATAGGGATAACCCGCGTTCTTGTTTACTCGCCGGAACACTTCATATTGTGTCTGAGTTCTTACTTTCTTTTATAAGCACTCTCGAACATAGCCAGGTAATCCGCGTCCGCAAGCGGAAGCGGATCGGCGGTGGTATCGCCGCCCAGCACTTCGTGGATTTTGCCCGGATACAGCCTGATCTCCTCCTCGGTAATGCCGGCATCCTTCATCGAAAGGTCTCCGCAGCCGATTTCGTCTGTCAGCGCGTCCAGCGCCCTGACAAAATCCTCGCCTGACGAAGGATCCTTAACCCCCATGGCTTTGGCCATCTTGATGAGGTTGTCTTCTCCGGCATGTCTTTGCGCGAAAAAGCCGTAGTAGGCGTGCGCGATCATGATGAGGCCGGCGCCGTGGACGAGATCTTCATGGAAAGAGCCCATCGTGTGCTCCATGGAGTGGGCTGAGGTGCACATCATGTAATAGCCGGCGAATGTGTTCGCGTAAGCCATCATCTCGCGGGCCTCGCGATCGGATCCGTTTTTAACCGCACGCGGCAGGTATTTACTCACGAGTTCTATGGTCTTTAAGGCGAACATCTCGGCCATGGGGTGATGGTATTTGTTAAGCACGGTCTCAGAGGCATGGAAGAAAGCGTCCATGCCCTGGCAGGCGGTGAAAAACGGCGGCACGCTCATCATCAGATCGCTGTCGACAATTGACAGCGTCGGCATCATGGACGGGAAAGACACATCGGTTTTCTCCCGGGTTCTGTCGTTGCTGATGACCGAGCCGTTGTCGACTTCGCTTGCCGTGCCTGCAGAGGTGGTGATGCAGACTATAGGCAGCGCGTTGTGCCGCGGCGTCTTTTTGCCGCCGCACGCGCTGAAGGCGTAATCCCAGATGCCGCCTTCATTGACCGCCATCAGGGCGATGCATTTGGCGCAGTCCATGACTGAGCCTCCGCCCAGGGCGATGATGAAATCACAGCCTTCCTCGCGCATGCGGCGGGCGCCGTCATTCACATTTTCCTCAGAGGGGTTCTGCCGGATCTCATCGAAGACGGCATACGGAACACCGGCCTGCTTAAGCTCATCCTCAAGTGCGTCCAGATAGCCAAATCTTTTTACCGAGGTACCGCAGGACACCGCTATCAGAGCTTTTTTGCCGGGAAGTTTTTCCTCATGCAGGTGTTTGAGCTGCCCGGGTCCGAACAGCACCCTGACAGGGTTGTCGAAAACGAAGTTGTACATGGTTTCGCCCTTTATTTCTAAAGTTCAGGGCAAGCTTACTGCCAAAAACATCTGGTCAGGCGCTCTGCGCAGTCTTGGCCATGCGATCTCCGGTTCTGGTGCATATATCTGCTGTGCTAAGAGCTTAGCCCCAGGATCTTCAGCTATAGCTCTGAGTCTTCGGCCCTCGCCCTAAGCTCTAGCCCTAAGCCTTAGACCTGAATCTTAGGCCCTGTAATTGACAAGCTTAGTCCATCAGCCAGGCATAAACGGATTTAGTCCGAGCTTTGGCGAAGGCGGCCGTTTCTTTTGGGCAAAACCGTCCTGGATCTCTGTTCGCCGCCCCGATAAGTCTATATAAGGTGTGATATATTTGTGAGTTGCGGCACATTATCAGGCCGCGATTTTCATTTTCAAATTCCAGAGATCAAGAGATCAACATGAGTACTTGCAACGCATGCAATGAGAAAGGCACCGAAAAACAGAAGCGCCTGCGCATTGCCATCCAGAAATCCGGACGCCTTACCGATGACACTGAAAAGCTTTTCAGAGCCAGCGGCATCAAATTCAACGAAAGCCGGGACCATCTGCTTGCTCATGCTGAGAACCTGCCCATAGATATCCTCAGAGTCCGTGACGACGACATCCCGGGACTGGTGATGGACCACGTCGTCGATCTGGGCATCGTCGGCCAGAACGTGCTCGAGGAAACCGCGATGCAGCGCGAGGTCGACGGCCTCGACACCGGCTACAAGCAGGTCATGATCATGAATTTCGGCGACTGCCGTCTCTCCGTGGCCGTTCCCACCGAGTGCGAATGGCACGGCCTTTCGGATCTAGAAGGCAAAAAGATCGCGACCACTTACCCGTTTTTGCTGCGCCGCGTGTTAAAAGCCCAGGGCATCAACTACAAAGCTGTGCTTTTAAACGGCTCGGTTGAAGTCGCGCCGCGCGCAGGCCTTGCCGACGCCATCTGCGATCTCGTCTGCACCGGCGCCACGTTGCAGTCAAACGGCCTCAAAGAGGTCGAGACCGTCTACACTTCAAAAGCGGTCTTAATCTGCCGCGATCAGGATCTCTACCCTGAGAAGCAGCGCCTGCTCGACATCCTCGTGCAGCGCTTCAAAGGCATCATGGCCGCCGCAGAGAGCAAATACATCATGATGAACGCTCCCAAGGCCAAACTTGAGGACATCCGCAAGATCCTCCCTGGCGCCGAGAACCCGTCGATCATCCAGCTCGAGGGCAACCCCGATCGCGTGGCCATGCACGTCGTCTCCCGCGAAAAAGTGTTCTGGGAGACGCTCGAGCAGTTAAAGAAACTGGGCGCCACCTCCATCCTGGTCGTGCCCATCGAGAAGATGCTGGATTAAGTCTGAGGTGACAGACATGGATATTCGGATCTGGAAAGAGCTTGACGGCGCGCAAAAGGCGCAGGCGCTTATGCGCCCTGCCCAGAGCACCTCGGGCAAGGTTCAGGGGATCGTCGAAAACATCATTGCGAGGATCCAAAAAGAAGGCGATCAGGCCTTAAAGGAATTCTCCAAAAACCTCGATCACTACGAAGGCGATCACCTCGAGTTCACCGCGCAGGAAATCACAGAGGCCTGCTCCCGCGTAAGCCCTGAGCTCAAAGCGGCCATCGACACGGCCTGGGGCAACATCCGCGCCTTCCACATGTGCCAGCAAAGCGCCCACATCGACGTTGAGACCTGGCCGGGCATTCACTGCTCGCTGCGCCAGCACGCCATTGAGTCCGTCGGGCTTTATGTGCCCGGCGGCAGCGCGCCGCTCGTGTCCACGGCGCTCATGCTCTCCGTGCCTGCCATGATCGCAGGCTGCCCTGAGGTGATCCTCTGCTCCCCGCCCCCGGTCTCGGACGCCATCGTCTACGCCGCGGTGAAATCGGGCGTCAGGCGGATCTTCCGCTTAGGCGGCGCGCAGGCGATCGCCGCCATGGCCTACGGCACCGCGAGCGTCCCCAAGGTGCTTAAGATCTTCGGGCCGGGCAACCAGTTTGTGACCATGGCCAAGCGCCTGGTGTCCAACGATCCACACGGCGCCGCCATCGACATGCCGGCAGGCCCGTCCGAGGTCATGGTCGTGGCCGATCACAGCGCCAAAGCCGAATTTGTGGCAGCCGATCTGCTCTCGCAGGCAGAGCACGGCCCGGACTCGCAGTCGCTTTTGGTGACGACCTCAAAAGAGCTCGCCGCCGCGGTGCTCTCCGAGGTCGCAAAGCAGCTTGAAAAGCTGCCGCGCCGCCAGATCGCCGAGAAATCGCTCTCCCACTCCTGCGCCATCGTGGCCTCAGACGTAGCCGAGGCCTGCGAGATCGCCTGCGAGTACGCCCCCGAGCACCTTATTTTGCAGGCCGAGGATCCCGAGCGGTATTTGGATCGCATCCGCAATGTCGGCTCGATCTTCGTGGGAGCCTACACGCCCGAATCGCTGGGCGATTACGCCTCAGGCACAAACCACACGCTGCCCACTTACGGCTACGCCAAGACCTGCTGCGCCCTCGGCACCGACGACTACCGCCGCCGCTACACCGTGCAGAAAGCCACAAAAGAAGGCCTTGACTCCATAGCCGAGGTTGTGGAGCGTTTAGCCGCCGCCGAAGGGCTCGACGGCCACAAGAACGCCGTCGTTTTAAGATGCGGTAACAAGCTGGGAGATTAAACATGGACATTCAAAAGACCCTGGCAAAACACGTTCAAAAACTCGTTCCCTATCAGTCAGCCCGCCGCATCGGCGGCCACGGCCACTGTTTTTTAAACGCCAACGAGTCCCCTAAAAGCGAGTCCTACCTTTTAAACTCGCTCTCGTTAAACCGCTACCCCGACTGCCAGCCTGAAGAGCTCATCGAAAAATACGCCGACTATGTCGGCGTGCGCAAAGACCGCGTGCTCTGCTCGCGCGGCTCGGATGAAGCCATCGGCCTCATCATCAGGACGTTTATCGATCCTGACGAGGGCATCGTGACCATGCCGCCCACCTACGGCATGTACGAGGTCGCAGCCAACACGAACAATGTGAAGATCGCCCACGCCAAACGCCGCGAGGATTTCACGATCGGCGCTCAGGAGATCGAGGAAGCCGTCAACAACGCCGGCTTCAAGGTCAAAGCGGTGTTCATCGACTCCCCGGCCAATCCTTTAGGCATTGTCTTTGACAAACAGGAACTTGTAAAACTCTTAAACGCCCTGCCTGACACGTTCATCGTGCTTGATGAGGCCTATGTCGAGTTCGCCCGTCCTGAGGATGATTATGTGGATCTGCTAAAAGATCACCAAAACCTCATCATCACCCGCACGCTCTCCAAAGCCTTTGCCTTAGCCGGGATCCGCTGCGGTTTCACGCTTGCCGATCCTGAGGTGGTGAAGAGCATGCTCAAGGTCATCGATCCCTACCCCGTGTGCGATCCGGTGGCGCAGATTGCCATCCAGGCGCTCTCCCAGGGCGGCCTTGAGCTGATGCAAAAGCGCGTTGAGGAATGCAACGAGCGCCGCCGCATCCTCACTGAGGCCTTGCAAAAGATGAGCGCGGTGACCGAGGTCTTCGCATCGCTGGGCAATTTCGTGCTCGTGCGCTTTAAAGACGGCCCGGCCGTGTTTAACGCCGAGGCGCAGCGCGGCGTGATCCTCAGATCTTTTGAGGACAAGCCGAGGCTTAAAAACTGCGTGCGCATCAGCGTGGGCTCCAAAGAGGAGCTTGACGAGTGCCTGCGCAATATTGAAGCCTTTGAAAAGGCCCAGGGCAAATAAGGATTTGCGGTGAAAAAATACCTCTTTATCGACAGGGACGGCACGCTGGCGGCCGAGCCTGAGGATGAGCAGATCGACTCCTGCGACAAAGTCGTGTTCGAACCCATGGTGATCCCCGCGCTCTTAAAGCTGCAGGATTTTGGCTACAGCCTCGTCATGGTCTCAAACCAGGACGGCCTGGGCACGCCCTCATTCCCCCTTGAGAACTTCAACAAGCCCCACCGCCTCATAGTCGACACCCTCGAGAGTCAGGGCATAATTTTCGAGCAGATCCTCATCTGCCCGCATAAGAGTGAGGAGCAGTGCGAGTGCCGCAAGCCTAAGCTCGGCCTGGTGCTGCCGTATCTTAAGGATCTGAACTGGGATCGCGAGCACTCCTGCTTCATCGGCGATCGTCAAGGCGATGTGCAGATGGGTAAAAACATGGGCATCACCCCGATCCTCTATGATCGGCAAAAGCACGGCTGGGCGATGATTGCAGACGAGCTCACCTCCGCGCACCGCACCGCCACCGTCGAGCGCAACACCCGCGAAACGCAGATTAAAGTCACAGTTGATCTCGACAGCCCGGGCCATTCGCGCTTTGACACCGGCATGGGCTTTTTTGACCACATGCTCGATCAGATCGCAACCCACGGCGGGATCTCTTTGGAGGTCACCTGCAAGGGCGATCTGGAGGTCGACGAGCACCACTCCATCGAGGACACCGGGATCTGCCTGGGGCAGGCCATCTTAAAAGCACTGGGCGACAAGCGCGGCATCGGCCGTTTCGGCTTTACGCTGCCCATGGACGAGGTCTACGCGCAGGTGTTTGCCGAAAATCTCGACGACGACGGCGTCACCGTGGCTTTGGACATCTCAGGCAGGCCGCATGTCGAGTTCGACTTTGACGCCGAATTCACCCGGGATAAAGCCGGTGAGATGCCCGCGCAGATGGTGCCGCATTTCTTCGAGTCGCTGGCCGTGGCCCTGGGGCTGACACTGCATATGAAGGTCACCTCAGGCAACTGCCACCATCAGATCGAGGCGCTGTTCAAAGCCTTCGGGCGCGCGCTGCGCACGGCGCTCTCGCGCCGCGGCAACGAGCTGCCCTCCTCAAAAGGCAAGCTGTGAGGTGCACGCATGAAAGTCTCCATCATCGACACGGGCTCGGCCAACCTCAACTCCGTGCGCCAGGCCTTAAAGCGCTTAGGCTGTGATCCCGTTGTGAGCTTCGATCCTCAGGAGCTCGCGTCATCAGACCGCCTGATTTTCCCGGGCGTCGGCGCGGCCGAGGCCGTGATGCGCGGCATTGAGAAGCGCAAACTGCGCGATTTCATCCTGGGCACAAAGATCCCGCTTTTGGGGATCTGCCTGGGCATGCAGGTTTTAGGCCTTGACTCCGAGGAGACGGACCTTGAAAACTCCGGCGTCACGAAAACGCTGGGCATCGTCCCCGGGCATGTGCTAAAGCTTGACGCCCGTGGCGGCAGGCTTCCCCACATGGGCTGGAACACCGTAAAGCACGGCGATCACCCGCTCTTCCAAGGGATCCGCGATGAAGCCTATTTCTATTTTGATCACTCCTACGCCATGCAATTGGGCGCTTACACCATAGGCGAGACCTCCTACGGCTGCGCCTTTACCTCGGCGCTTGCGCAAGGGAGTTTTATGGGCGTGCAGTTCCATCCCGAAAAATCCGGGGCGGAGGGCGCCAGGCTTTTGCAAAACTTCCTGGACAATTTCTGAGCTTAGCTCTTGCACATTAAGGCACACAGATGATCATCCCCGCTTTAGACCTGTTAAACGGCCGCGTCGTTCGCTTGCAGCAGGGCGACTACGCCCGCACCACGATCTTTGAGGCCGATCCGGTAAAAAAGATCTTAGACGCCGCCGCCCAGGGCGCGCAGTTTATCCACTTAGTCGATCTCGAAGGGGCCCGCGCCCCGGAAAAACGCCAGCTGGCTCTGATCGCGCAGATTGTGAGATCGAGCCCCCTGCCCGTCGAGACCGGCGGCGGGATCCGCTCAGATTTTGATGTGAAGAATCTGCTCGATCTCGGGGTGGAGCGCGTCGTCGTCGGCTCGTGCGCCGTCACGAAGCCTGACATGGTCGCCGCCTGGCTGTGCCGCTTTGGCCCCGAGCGCTTTACCCTGGCCCTGGACGTGCGCCTTGAGGACGGGGTGCCCTATGTGGCGACCCACGGCTGGCTTGAGACCTCAAAGCTCACGTTAGACCGCGCGCTGCGCCATTTCCTCCCTTATGGCATCGAGCACGTGCTCGTGACCGACATCAGCCGCGACGGCATGCTCTCGGGGGCGAACAACGCGCTTTATCAGGAGCTCTCCCGCCGTTACCACGGGCTTGACATCATCGCCTCAGGCGGCATCTCCTCGACAGATGACATTCGCGCCGTATTAAAAGCCGGCGCCTCGTCCGTGGTGCTGGGGCGCGCGCTGCTTGAGGGCAGGTTTACCGTTGAGGAGGCCTTAAGATGCTCGCAAAACGCATAATCCCCTGCCTGGACGTGCGCGACGGCGTCGTTGTCAAAGGTGTGCAGTTTCGCAACCACACCGTCATGGGATCTATAACAGATCTGGCAAAGCGCTACGCCGACGAAGGCGCCGACGAGCTGGTGTTCTATGACATCACGGCCTCCGCAGACGGCCGCCGCGTTGACAAGTCCTGGGTTGCCAAGGTCGCCGAGGTCATCAACATCCCCTTTGCCGTGGCAGGCGGGATCCGCTCCGTCGAGGACGCGCACGCGATCCTCGCCAACGGCGCCGACAAGATTTCAATCAATTCCCCGGCGCTTGAGGATCCGACGCTCATCACCCGCCTGGCCGACAAATTCGGCGTCTCCTGCGTGGTGATCGGCATCGACACCTACAAAGATCCCGCCACCGGCGAGTATTTAGTAAAACAGTACACCGGCGATCCCGATCGCACGGTGACGACGCGCTGGAAGACGCTCGACTGGGTAGCCGAGGTGCAAAAGCGCGGAGCCGGCGAGATCACGCTTAACATGATGAACCAGGACGGCATGCGCCAGGGCTATGATCTCGAGCAGCTAAAGCTCGTGCGCGCGATCTGCAAAGTCCCGCTCATCGCCTCAGGCGGCGCCGGGGCCATGGAGCACTTCCTTGAGGCCTTCCGCGACTGCGACTGTGACGGCGCGCTGGCCGCCTCGGTGTTCCACAAAGGAACCATCCACATTCCCGATCTTAAAAAATACTTAAAGGAGCAAGGCGTTGTCATCCGTGATTAGGTATTTCCACGGTTTCAAGTCCGCGGACGAACTGGATTTTGCCAAAAACGGCGGGCTCATCCCCGCGATCGTGCAGCATTGCCAGTCAGGCCTCGTGCTCATGATGGGCTATATGAACAAGGAATCGCTGCAAAAGACGCTCGACACCGGCCTGGTGACGTTTTGGTCGCGCTCGCGCAATTGCCTGTGGACCAAAGGGGAGACTTCCAAAAACTTCCTGCACATGCGCTCCATTGCCTGCGACTGCGACAAGGACACACTGCTGGTACTCGCCCTGCCCGACGGCCCTGCCTGCCATTTGGGCACGGAGAGCTGCTTTGACGCCTCGCCCGAGCCTGACTGCGTCTCGCGCTACAAAGCTGGAGTGCCGCTGCCTGAAAAAAGGTGCCTGCCGTGACTGACAGCGCTGTAAACACCCATATCGGCCTTGAGCCTGAGACCGTCGCCGTCTTCGTGATCTTAGCCTGCGCCGCCTTCGCCCTTGACATGTGGGGCAACCGCGGCGACAAAGCGATCTCCATCCGCAAAGCCGTGGCCTGGACGCTGTTCTGGCTTGCAGTAGGCTTCGGCTTTGCCGTGTTTTTGGCGCTGCATTTTAATACCGAGGTCGCCTCGCTCTATCTTGCGGGCTATCTCTTTGAACAGGCGCTCTCCGTTGACAACCTCTTTGTCATGATGGCGATCTTCGCCTGGTTCCGCGTAGGCCAGGGCTATGAGCACCGCGTGCTCTACTGGGGCGTGCTGGGAGCCGTGGTGTTCCGCCTGATCTTTGTGGCTGTCGGCACCTCGCTTTTTGCCTTAGGGCCGGTCGTCGAGCTGCTCTTTGCCGCGCTCGTGGGGCTCTCGGGCGTCATGATGCTCAAAAAGCACGATGAGAACGAGATCGCCGACATCACGAAGAACCTCGCCTACCGCGCCGTGCGCTCCTTCATCCCCGTCTATCCGAAGATCACCTCGCACGCTTTCTTCCTCTCAAAGCGCGAGGTCGAGGCCGAGCTTAAAAAACCCGGGAACCGCGATGTGAAGTTAAAGCGCAGCGGCAAATGGTTCGCCACGCCGCTCTTTTTGTGCATGGCCGTCATCGAGACCACGGACGTGATGTTCGCTTTTGACTCCGTGCCCGCGGTGATCGCCGTCTCCCGCGAGCCGCTCATCGTCTACAGCGCCATGATGTTCGCCGTGCTCGGGCTGCGCTCGATGTACTTTGTGCTGGATGCCCTGCGCCGCTACCTCGTGCATCTGGAAAAAGCCGTGGTGGCGCTGCTGTTCTTCATCGCCTTCAAGCTCTTTTTCGGGGCGACGCTGCACCTGTGGGGCTTTGGCATAGACATAGACGTCTATGTCTCGCTGGGCGTGATCGCCGCGCTCCTGGGCCTGGGCGTCATCGCCAGCCTGATCTTCCCAGGCAAAAAAGCCAGAGGATTTCATAACGCCAAACCGCCCAAAGGGGCGGTTTTTATAATTAAAACATCTAAATAAAGCCTCGTTTCGGCGTTTTTTGCATTTGGAGCCGCCATGGATTTTTTCAAGCCTGAGCTTCCCGAGATCCGGGATTATGTGAAGACGTATTTTGGCAGGGCCTTTTTAAGCACGCTGCTCTACAGCGCTCCAGCTGAGGAGCTCAGCGCGGGGCTGAGACTTCTGCGCACGGGCAAGACCTCGGAACCATCGCTGTTTGTGCCCGCGGCGCAGGCAGGCCGCTCACAGTCCGTTCTCACGCTTACGTTCAATCCCAAAAGCCCTGAGCGCCGCGCCCTGAAACTGCAGGTGTGCAACAAGGTCAAACTGCGCGCTTTTAAGAAATTCTTTGACACCCACCCGCAATTTCTTGAGGAAATAAAAAACCTCAGCGTCAGCCAGGACTGCCTCATCGCCCTGTCTTTGGCGGATCTCAGGCTGCTGCCGGATCTTGGCGGGCATGGCGATCAGCTCACCGGCGGCTACTATGAATTGGACGCTGACGATCCCTATAACATCGGCAGATACGTGTGCGCGCTGGCGCTTAAGCTTGCCCACATGCTCGATGCCGATCCCTGCCTGATGTTTTCATGGCGCGGCTTTGACATCCGCAAAGAGTACGGCATCAAAGCAGCGCCCCCTGAGGCGCCTTTGGAGCTCACGCCCGCCGAGCAGCGCCGCAAAGACAAAGAGCTTGATCCCAAGGCCTACGCCTCAACCCCCTGGGGGCAGCGCTTTGTCGCGCCCTTTGCCACCGAGGACAACCGCGACAATTTAAAGCGCGGCAAAAACGACGTGACCTCCGGGCGCATGGGCGTTTTGAGCGTCAGCCCCAAGAACTGCACCGTCTCAGGCACGGACGGAAAGGCGCGCCTGAGCAAGGCGCGCGCCGTGTTCTCCTTTGCCCCCTGGGATGAGGATGAGAAGAAAAAAGTCACCGGGATCTTAAAGGCGCGGCCTGACTTTCTCTCAGAGCTTGCCGTAAGCCGCCTGCCAGAGGGCCTTGTCAAAGAGATCGAGGATCAGGGGATCGCGCTCTTTCCCGATCCCGACGGCAATGACGCGCTGCAGTGCGGCCACTGGGAGGATCGCTGGGGCCCGGGGCTGTGCCAGCACTGCCTGGCGCTCATGCTCAAGCTTGCCAAAAGCATCGACGCCGATCCGCTCATGCTCTTTACGCTGCGCGGCATGAGCCTCTCGCGCGATCTCAAAAAGCTCGGGATCACCGCAGGCGCCGACAAAGGCGAGGCCGAGTGGAAAAAATCCGCGGAGTTTTGGGAACTGGGGCGGGAGCTTGACCTCAAAGATCCGCAAAAGCCCTCGACGGACGATCTGCTCTGGCACTTAAACCGCCTCACCTACGCCAAAGTGCCCTCAGGGCTCTCCAAAGCCCTGCTGACGCTGCTGCCTGAGACCATGCCGGGGCTTTCAGGCAAGCACGGGGCCAAAGAGATCTTAAAGAAGACGCTCGACGGCGCAGCCTCTCTGGCCCGGGAGTTCCGTGTCGCCTCGTTCCCGGCTTTGCAGCTTCCGGACTTTTCCGCTGAGACGCTGAAATTTACCGACGGCGGCGAAGAGGTGATCAGCGATGAGATCGGGATCGAGCTTAAGCTCAGGCGCGGCGACGATCCGCTGATCGGGGATTACAACTTTGAGTATCACCGCGAGAAATTAGTAAAAGACGCGAACGGGGAAGAGTACCTGCCACAGAAATATGAGTTCAGTCCCCCCTGGGCCGAGGAAAGCCTCTTATTTAAGATCATGCACTCAGGCCCTGCCGGGATGTTCAACGCCGGGGTAACCCGCGAGCTTTTGGATAAATCCCCGGCGCAGACCCGCGGCATGTATCTGCTGTTCCTGTTGGCCTCCAAGCTCACGGCCCAGGGCGCCGTGCTGCCCGCGCCGCTGCTTGCGGCGGGAGACACGCTGCGCGTGCGCTGGATCCCCAATGTGCTTTCACCGCAGATCCTCACGCTCACCGCCCGCGCCGGGCATCTTGGGCGCGCGCTTTTGGAAGGCGGCGGCATCAGCTTTGAGCCGGAAGCTTCCAAGATGAGCGACGCCGCCTGCGGCGCGCTGCTGCTGGGGCTCTTTATCGGCGATTACATCGAAAAGGGCTACCGCCTAAGCTGCGGCAAACGCTTCAACTTTGAGCGGATCTTCCGCGCGACTCCGGAACTGACGGTGCTCTTCATGTGCGTGTCGCCTAATGAGAAGGCCATACGCGAGCGCGCGGCGCGCGGTATAGGCGGCTTCCTCGCCCCGCTGTATTTCGGGCGCCGCCGCATGAGCCCGGTGCTCATCCTCGAAAACCCGCAAAGCGGCGAGCGCAGCGCCCTTGACACGGAAGAAGCGCTGCAAAAAGCCGGCCGCGCCCGCGGCAAAGCGCTGCTTAACGACGGCTTCGCGCTGCCTGAGGAAAACAAAGAGCACGAAGAGAGCGCTTTGGATCTGGGCTCAGGCAAACTCGTCACCGCAGATGATCACGCCGCGGCGATCCGCGCCGGCTTCATCGACCGCCAGACCGGGCGCTATGTGAGCGCCGCAGAATGCGCCGATCTGCCTCCTGAGCGCGCCTCAGAGTGCCGCCGCGCCCTGATGCGCATCGCCGCGCTCATGCCGGAGCTTGAGAACGTCGCCAAAGGGAACGCCGACAGCGCCGAGGTGAGCTTAACGGGGCTGCAGCAGGCGCTCTTTGTGACGTTCCCGGCGCTCGCGCTCACCGGGGTGCGGCTCATGCTGCCCCGCTCCATGGCGCAGCTCTTAAGGCCGCAGGCGCAGGCGACGCTCAAACGCAAGCCTGGCCGCGGCGGCGGCACCGGACTCATGAACCTGGCCGCCCTGCTCGCCTTTGACTGGAAGGCCACGTTAGGCGGCAGGCAGATCCCCGATGAGGTGTTCGCCGAGCTTGCCAAAGAGGCCGGGCATCTGGTGCGCTTTGGCGCCGAGTATGTGTTTGTAAGCCCCGAGGATGCCGGGAACATCGTCAGGCACCTTGAGGGCAAGGCGCAAAAACCCTCAAAGCTCGAGCTGCTTGAGGCTGCGCTCACCGGGAGTTTCTCAGGGGCCGAGGTATTTATCGACGAGGCGCTCAAAAAGGCCATAGAAAAAGAGCTGAAAACGCCGGACGCGGCCGTGCCTGAGAAGCTCAAAGCGACGCTGCGCCCCTACCAGGAGCGCGGCTACTCCTGGCTTATGCACAACCTGCGCTCGTCCATGGGTTCGATCATCGCCGACGACATGGGCCTGGGCAAGACCGTGCAGGTCATCGCCGCGCTCGAGAACCTGCGCGAGGCCGGCGTCTTTGAGAAAAAATCCGCGCTCATCGCCGTGCCCGCCTCCATCGTCGTGAACTGGCAGCGCGAGGTAGCGCGCTTTGCCCCCGAGCTCACCGTCAACGTGTTCTACGGACAGGGCCGCTCGCTTGATAAAAAGACCGATCTGGTGATCACGACCTACGGCACGGTGCGCTCTGAGATCGAGCTTTTGAGCAAACAGCACTGGGCCGTCGTCGTCGCCGACGAGTCGCAGAATTTAAAGAACCCGGATTCTCAGATCTTCCAGGATATGTGCGCGCTCAGGCGCGACTGCGCCATCGCCATGTCCGGCACCCCGGTCGAGAACCGCCTGGCCGATTACTGGTCGGTCATGGAATTCGTAAACCCCGGGCTCTTTGGCAGCCTCACGGGCTTTATGAAGGAGTACGCCAACCCCATAGAGCGCGAGCGCGACGCCGACGCCGTGGAGAGGCTCAGGCGCCTTACCGCCCCGTTTATCTTAAGGCGGCTTAAGACTGACAAGGCCGTGATCTCCGATCTCCCCGACAAGATAAGCGTCGACCGCTACTGCGAGCTCACGGCCGATCAGGCCGCGATCTACCAGGCGCTCGTCAACGAGGAACTGCGGAATTTAGACGAGAGCGACACGGTGTTCAAGCGCAGCGCCAAGGTGCTGCAGCTCATCTTAAGGCTCAAACAGATCTGCGACGCCCCGGAGCTGTACTCGAAGAACGAGGCCGTTAAAGGTCCGGAGTTCTCGGGCAAGGCGCTGGCGGCGCTCGATCTCATCTCTCAGATCCTCGAGAACGGCCGCAAGGTCATCGTGTTCACGCAGTTCAAAGAGATGGGCGATCTGCTTGTGTCCTGGATCACGGCGCGCATCGGCGCCGAGCCCGGGTTCATCCACGGCGGCGTGCCGGTCAAACGGCGCCAGGAAATGGTCGACAGCTTCCAGAACGATCCTGCCAACAAGGTGATGGTGCTCTCGCTCAAGGCCGCGGGCACGGGTCTGAACCTTACGGCCGCCTCCGCGGTCATCCACTACGATCTGTGGTGGAACCCCGCCGTTGAGGATCAGGCTACCGATCGCACCTACCGCATCGGCCAGCACCAGAACGTCGAGGTCTTCCGCTTTATCTGCCAGAACACCTTTGAGGAGCGCATCAACGCGATCATCAGCTCGAAAAAAGAGCTCGCGGAGATCACGGTCAGGAGCGGCGGCCAGTGGCTTGGCGACATGTCAAAGGCCGAGCTCGACAAATTCCTCAGCCTCTCATCAGGGAAAGCGTAAGAGATGGTATACATCGACATGGACGGCGTCATCGACAATTTCGGCGCCTGGCTTAGGAGCGTGACCTCCGATCTCAGCCATGACGGCATAGACAAAGCGATCGCGGATCACTGGCAGGAATGTTATAAAGATCCGCCCGTGATCGCGGCGAACCTGCACCTGCTCACGGACTTTAAGGATTTTCGGATCTTAAGCGCCGTGCCCTCGCCGCACACGCTCTTAAAAAACCTCAGGCCCGAGGACATCACCGAGGCCATGCGCGTCATGAAACTCAACAAGCTCCTGTACATGGAGCGCCTCGGCGTGCCCCGGCATAAAGTCATCATCACGAACGGCGCGACCGAAAAGAGCGTCTACTGTGTGCCAGGCGACATCCTCTATGACGATTACAAAGCCAACATCAGACGCTGGGAGAGAGCAGGCGGCATCGGCGTCCACGTAAAGTCAGACCGCGAGGATTAAGGAATGTAGGAGAGCGCATCGCCAGGCCAGCCTGTCACGCTGCGCCCGGTGTCAAGCGCCCTGATCTGCGACAGCTCCTCAGCACTTAACGCAAAATCAAAGAGGCTGAGGTTCTCGCGGATCCTCTCAATGTGGCTGCTTTTGGGGATCACCGCGATCCCAAGCTGCAGCAGGTATTTGAGCGCCGCCTGCGCCGCGCTTTTGCCGTGGCGCGCGCCGATCGCCTGCAAAAGCGGATGGGAGCAGATCCCGTGGCGCCCCTCGGCAAGCGGGCTCCAGGCCTGAAGCGCCGTCTTAAAAGGGGCGAGATATTCGGCCATGGCGCGCTGCTGATACAGGACGCTCGCCTCAAGCTGGTTTACGGCAGGCAGGATCTCCGCGTCTTTTGCGATCTCAGAGAAAGTCCCCGGGTAGAAGTTTGACACGCCGATGGCGCGAAAAATTCCGTCGCGGCAGAGTTTTTCCAAAGTCTTCCACATCACCCTGGGCCTGCCCGCAGGCCAGTGGATGAGCATGAGATCAGCATACTCAAGCCCCAGTTCCTGCATGGAACGCTTCACGCTCTCAAGCGTGTCGTTTTCCGTAAAGCAGGGATCGCAGATCTTGGTGGTCACAAAGATTTCAGCGCGCGGCACTCCGGAGGCGCGCACTGCCGCCCCGACTTCGCGCTCGTTACCGTAATACGCGGCGGTGTCGATGAGGCGGCAGCCGGTCTCCAGCGCCTCCTCTGCTATACGCTGCGTGTCACGTTTGGGAATGTTGTAAACCCCCAGCCCCGCCGCGGGCATGCTCACGCCGTTGTTAAGCTTTGTATATTCCAATCTGGCGCCTGCATAAAATCTTGTGTCTAAACGCCGACAGATCCAAGTACCAGTGTCTGTCTTGAGTTCAATCAAGGAACATTCAGCCTTAATTGACGCCAATTT
>DKSD01000088.1 GCA_002473165.1 Succinatimonas sp. UBA7265 | reverse complement strand
ACCTACAGTGCAAAGTTTGGGTTACCCGGTCACCGAGTGCAGAGGATTCAGGGGAAATTCAGGAAGGAGAAGGATGAGGTGGTGGCCCTTGCTGGACTCGAACCAGCGACCAAGCGATTATGAGTCGCCTGCTCTAACCAACTGAGCTAAAGGGCCGCAACGGACAGATCTTATCTGCAATCCCTTACGCGGTCAAGAAGTCTGAAGGCCGCGATCCATCAGGCCGCGGCTGATCGCCGCCGCCTCGGCCAGCGCGCTCTCGCTTACACTCCCGCCTGAGCCAGAGAGCAGCGCCGCCCTCTCGCGCAGCGCCCGCGCCAGCACCTCAGGCAAAAGTTCCGCAAGATACTGGGCGCGCCTTGAGAGCGCGTCCTTGCCGTCCCGGCACTGCACGCCGAGATCGGCTCCGGCAAGCAGATCGTAATAGTGGCGCACTTTTTCGTTTTCCTCGCGCGCCAGCAGCACCGCCGTCGAAAGCCTGGCGGTGCGATCGCCGCCCGGAGTGCCGGCCACCTGGGTTTCGTTGATCTCGCTGATGCTCCCCAAAAGCCGCTGGGCCTCCGAGGTGCCGCGCACTTTAAGGCGCTCGCACAGGTTTAAAAAGTCCTCGAGACGGAAGTTCTGGTAGGCCTGGGCGACGATGAGCGGGTATTGCAGCGCAAACGAGATCAGCCGGCGCATCGGCGTGCTCAGAATGCCGCGATCTGACTGTTCCTCAGCCTCGGCAAGCTCAGGTTCGCCGCGCTCCGCCGGGGCGCTGCCCACCATCTCATGCACGCGCTCGACCGTGAGCTTATGGCGCTCTGCGAGCACCTCGGCTGTGACTTCCTGCAGCGCCTTGAGCGGGATGGCGCGGATCTTTTGGGCGGCCTCGGCAAAGAAGCGGGCGCGATCCCCGGGATCATTTAAGTTGTGCTGTTTCTCGATGTGGCTTACCAGGAACTCGGGGTAGCTCTGCGCCGCGTCGAGGAAGCGGATGAAAGCCCCAGGTCCCTGCGTCCTCACCAGCGAATCCGGATCGTCCTCGGGGGGCAGGAAGGCAAAGCGCACCTCGGTGTCGTCGGAGAGCACCGGGGTGATGGTGTCCAGCGCGTGCCAGGCCGCGGCGCGGCCGGCGCTGTCGCCGTCATAGCAGCAGATGACTTTCTTCGTGTAACGGAACATCAGCTTGAACTGCTCGGGCGTCGTCGCCGTGCCCAGCGAGGCCACGGCATAGCTGATCCCCGCCTGGCGCACCGAGATCACGTCCATGTAGCCCTCGACGACCACGATACGCTCCGGGCGGTTGCGCGAGGCCTTCAGGCACTCGTACAGCCCGAAGAGCTCGTTGCGCTTGCGGAAGATCGGCGTTTCTTTCGTGTTCATGTACTTGGGCTTGTCATCGCCCATGGTGCGCCCGCCAAAGGAGATCACCCGCCCCTTGCGGTCAAAGATCGGGATCATGACGCGATTGCGGTACATGTCAAAGCGCTTGCCGTCATCGCGGCTGACGATCATGCCCAGCGAGCTTAACAGCCGCTTCTCATCCTCGGAGCGGCACACCTCCTCCTCGAGGAAATGCCAGCCCTCCGGGGCAAAGCCCAGGCGCGAGGAGATCAGGGTGTCGCGGCTTAAGCCGCGCTTTTTGGTGAAGTAGTCAAAGCCGGCCTGACCGCGCGGATCAAAGAGCACCCGGGTAAAAGCCGAGGCCACGCGATCCATGAGCTCGTACATGCCCCGGTACGCGTCCGCGCGGTCAGGCGATCCGCCCTCCTCATACTCAACGGGCATGCCGGCAAAAGCGGCCAGATCCTCAACGGCATCCACGAAGCTCAGGTTCTTGTACTTCATGAGGAAACCCAGAGCGTCGCCGTGCTCGTGGCAGCCGAAGCAGTAGAACATGTTCTTGGAGGGGGTCACGCTGAACGACGGCGTCTTTTCATGGTGAAAAGGGCAGCAGCACATGTAGTTTGAGCCCGACCGCTTAAGCGGCAGGTAGCTGCCGATGAGCTTTTCTATGGACACGGCAGGCAGCAGGCGTTCGGCGATAAAGCTTCTGGAGATGCGGGGCATAGGATCCCTCCTTTGATGGTGCAATTCTACCAAAGGGGCGCGCGGCATAAAGGAGACGGGTGACACAGGTGCGCATCGTGAGATAATCCTCAAAGGAGGCGATCATGGCTGTTTACTGCATCGGCGATCTGCACGGCTGCTGCGACGAATTCATGAAACTTTTGGAGAAGATCTCCTTTGACGAGCGGCGCGATCTCATCTATCTCACCGGCGATCTCATCGGCCGCGGCCCCAAGCCCCTGGAGACGGTGAGATTCATCATGGATCACCGCCTCTCATTCCGCCCGGTGCTGGGCAACCACGATCTCAATTTCCTGGCCGTGGTCGCAGGCGAGCGCGAAGCGCGGGCGCGCGATAACCTCGAACCGCTCTTAAACTCCCCTGCCTTAGATGACATCGTCGCCTATTTCTGCTCGCTGCCTTTTATGGAATTTGACGATGACGGCCGCTTTGCCGTGTGCCATGCCGGCATCCACCCGCTGTGGGATCTGCAAACGGCCAAAAAGCTTTCAAAAGAGCTCTCCAAGGTGCTCTCCGATCCGCTGCGCCGCCGCCTCTATCTGCGCAATATGTACAAAGACAGCCCCTCTGCCTGGGATCCTGAATGCCAGGGCATGGTGCGCTGGCGCTTTGCCACGAACGTCTTCACCCGCATGCGCCTTGTGCACGAGGATCTCTCGCTCGATTACGGGCACAGCACCGTCTCCCCCGAGGAGGCCAAGAAAGAACACCTCGATCCTTGGTTTGACTACACGCCGGAACTGCGCTGGCACAAAAACCGCTGGCGCCTGGTGTTCGGCCACTGGGCGGCGCTTAACGCCAAATGCCCGCGCGATGATGTCATCGCGCTCGACACCGGCTGCGTGTGGGGCGGCAGCCTCACGGCCTGGAACAGCCAAAGCGGCAAACGCGTCAGCGTGCCCTCAAAAGGCCACCTCAAGCCCTCGAAGTAAGACCAGCGGCTTTGGGGGCAAAATAACGCAGGCAGCGGATATAGAGGAAGGCCAGCGGCGGCACGGTGATGAGCCAGCTTAAAGGATAGGTCACCATCAGCGTCTCATAGTCAGGCTTTTGCGGGAAGGCAAACCACACCCATAACAGCCGCTCGCCGCACACGCAAAAGAGCACGGTCAAAGCAGGCGGCAGCGAGTAGCCGTAACCGCGCATCGCCCCGGAGAACACCTCCAAAAACGCGTTAATTCCCTGGGGCAGCAGCACCCAGATGATGCGCAGCATGCCGATCTCCACAACCTCCTCGCTGTCGGTGAACAGCCCTAAAAGCCAGGGCGAGGCCAGATAGCCTGAAACGGCGAGCACCGCGCACACCGCCTCATCCCACAGCAGGCACTCCCAGAAGATCTTTTTGCAGCGCTTAAGATCGCCGGCGCCGCAGTTCTGCCCGGTGAAGGTGGTGGCGGCCTGGCCGAAAGCGTTGATAAAGCAGAACGCGTTGTTCTCGATGGTAAAGGCCGCCGCCATGGCCTCAGGGCCCAGCGAATTGATCGCCGCCTGGATGATAAGGTTTGAGAACGCGAACACCATGCCCTGCACGCCTGCGGGCATGCCGATCGAGACGATCGCGCGCGCCTTGCGGATCTCAAAGATCCGCAGATTGCTGTAAGAAAGGTGCAGCAGCCCGTGCGCCCGCCGCAGACGCCGCCAAAGGAAGGCCGAGCTTACGCCAAAGGCGAGCAGCGTCACGCAGGCCACGCCTGAGATCCCGCTGTCAAACACGGTCACGGCAACGAGGTTGCCGGCGATATTAAAAGAGCAGGAGAGGATGAGCGCCATGAGCGGCGTGCCGGTGTCGCCGACGCTGCGGAAAAACGCCGCCTCGAAGTTAAACAGAGAGATGAGCGGCATGGCCAGAAAATACCAGCGCAAATACACGGCCGCAGGGGCGCGGATCTCCTCAGGAACGCCCATCCACGAGATGACAGAATGCGTAAGCGCCAATCCGGCTATGGCAACGCCAAGGCCGCTTGCAAGCGCTATCCACAGCGCCGTGTGCATGGCGCGCACCGCCTCCTGGGGCCTGCCCGCCCCGATAAAACGGGCCATCACGACGTTGGCGCCCAAAGACAGCCCCACGAACAGGTTGACGATGAGCGCCACGACCGGGATGCTGTTGCCCACAGCCGCCATGTCCGCATCGCCTGCAAAGCGCCCGAGCACCATGACATCGGCGGCGTTGTAGAACTGCTGCAAGACCGACGTTAAAGCCAAAGGCAGCGCAAACGCGGCCAGCTTGTCCCAAAGACTGCCGTGCAGCATGTCCATATTGCGGTATTTATTAAACATTTTTCTTGAAACCGCGCCAAAGCAGATGCGCTTATTGTACGCTTGGGGGCTTGTTTGCCCGCAAATTAGCCAGCACGAGTCGGGGCTTTAACGCTAAAAAGCCCCGGGCGCGGCGGCGCCCGGAGCTTTTATAATCCGCGTCAGGAGGCGAGGGTTTTATTTGCGCCTGGTGCCGACCACGGCCGCGGCGCGGTATTTCATAAACCAGGCGCAGACTGCCCACAGAAGCAGCACCGTGAGCGCCCGGCTTATGGGATAGGTTTCCATGAGCGTCGTGTAGTCAGGCTTGAGCGGGAACATCGTATACACCCAGATCATGCGTTCGCCGCACACGCAGACGAGCGCTATGAGCGCCATAGCGGCCTAAGGCCATGACGTCCGCGGCGTTGCACAGCTGCTGCAGCACCGAGGTGAGCGCCAAAGGCAGCGCGAAAGCGGCCAGTTTGTTCCACAGCGGCCCGTGGAGCATGTCCATGGGACAGTTTATCGAGCATAATTCAAATTTAGCTGCGTTCTGTATATAAGGAAAGATGGCGGCAATTATACGCCTGGCAGGGCTTAAAAGTGACCGCCGTCACATTTGGTGCGCAGCAAGGCGGCGCAGATGGCGCACATAGAGCCAGGCGATGAGCGGCACGGCGCAGCACCAGGACACCGGGTAGGTGACAAGCAGCGTCTCAAACTCCGGCGAGGCCTTAAACGCCGTAAAGATCCACAAAAGCCGCTCGCCCACGATGCTCACCATGGTCGCCAAAGCAGGAGGCAGCGAATAGCCGTAGCCGCGCATGGCCCCCGAGAGCACTTCAAAGGGCACGCAGATGATGTAGAAGAGCTGGATCCAGTACATGCGCAGCACTCCGAGCTCCTGCACGCGCGGGCTGTCGGAGAACACCTTCATCAGATAAGGCGCGGCGAAGAAGATCACGGCGGCCAGAAACAGCGTCGCCGCCGCATCGAGCCACAGGCTGTCGCGCACGGCGCGGCGGCAGCGCTCCAGGTTTCCGGCGCCGAAGTTCTGCCCCACGAATGTCGTGACCGCCATGCCAAAAGCCATGACGACACAGTAGACATTGATCTCCACAGTAAAGGCCGCGGCCGAGGCGGCCATGACGTCGGATCCCAGCGAGTTGATGGCCGACTGGATCACGATGTTGGAAACCGAGAACACCATGCCCTGGATGCCCGCAGGCAGGCCGATGAGGATGATCGCTTTGGCCTTGCGCCACTCAAAAGTCCCGGCCTTGGAGGCATCAAAGCGCAGCACGCCGCGGGCGCGGGTGAGCTTTATGAAAAGATAAGCGGCCGTGAGGACGTTTGAAAGCGAGGTGGCGGCGGCCACGCCGCCGATGCCCAGATCGAACACGCTCACCGCCGCGAGATCGGCTGCGAGGTTGAAGGCGCTGCCTAAGACCAAAGCCTTCATCGGCGTGGCCGTGTCGCCGTCGGCGCGAAACACCGCCGCCTCGAAATTGAAGAGCGAAATAAAAGGCATGCCGGCAAAATACCAGGAGAGATAGGCAGAGGACAGCGGCAGCACCTCCGCAGGATCGCCTAAGAGCTCTGAGATCTTATAGGAGAAAGCGATCCCGGGCAGCGCGATGAGCACGCCAAAGCCCAGCGCGAAATTGAGCGCCGTGTAGATCGTGCGGTTGGCGCTCCCGCCGTCGCCTTTGCCGATATAGCGGGCGATCACGACGTTCGCGCCTATGGAGAGCCCGACAAAGAGGTTGACCACAAGGCCCACGACCGGGATGTTCGAGCCTAAGGCGGCCATGGCCGCCTCGCCCTCAAAGCGCCCGAGCACCGTCACATCCGCGGTGTTATACAGCTGCTGGAGCATGGCCGTGAGCGCCAGCGGCACGGTAAAGGCGATGATCTTGTTCCACAGGCTGCCGTGGAGCATATCAAGACCGGCATGCTGCATGCCCATAAAGTCCTCCGCTGAAAACTCAGGCCCTTACCTGCGCGTCCAGGTCTCAAAGGCGTAGCGGACGCCTTCGGGCGACACCCCGTTAAACTCGGTCTTTTTAGAGAACGCCGCGGCGTCAAATTCCGGGAAAAAGGCGTCGCAGCCCTCAGGCTCAAGCTCCACGGCCGTAAGGTGCAGCACCGCTGAGAGCGGCAGCGCCTCGGCGTAAAGCCGCGCGCCGCCTATCACCATGGGGGAGAGCGCTGATGATTTTGCCGAAGTCTCAAGGGCCTCGGCAAGGCTGCGGCAGAGCACCGTGCCTTGAGGAGTCTCTTTAAGCCCCGCGGATACCACGATATTGAGCCTGCCCGGAAGCGCCCTGCCTATGGACTCAAACGTCCTGCGCCCCATGATCACGGGATGCCCCATGGTCACTTCTTTAAAGTGCTTAAGATCAGCGCTCAAATGCCAGGGGATCTGCCCTTTTCTGCCGATGGCGCGGTTGCGCGCCACCGCCGCGATGATTTCAGGCTGCATCTCAGCGCCCCGGATAGATAAACTCAGGCCCGTCATCGTCAGCGCCGTCATCGGGCTCCTCGTCCTCAGGCTCCGGCTCAGGCTCGGTCCAGACAAACTCCTCGCCCGGGGCTTTTTGCGCAGCCTCGGCGTGCTCCTGCGCTTCGCGGCGTTTGACCTCGTCCACGAGATCCTGCAGCGCGTAAGTAAGCGCCTTGACGCCCTCCCCGGTCATCGCCGAGATCACAAATACCCGCTCCGGCGCGTTTTCGAGCGCAGCGGCCACGGCATCGGCGACTTTTTTGGCCTCGTCCTGCCCTGCGAGATCGGCTTTGTTGATGACCAGCCACCGCGGCTTTTTCCACAGTTCTTCGGAGTACTGCTTAAGCTCGTTCTCGATCACCTGGGCGTTGTGCGCAGGATCTGAGCCGTCAAAGGGCTGGCAGTCCACGAGGTGCACGAGCACGCGGCAGCGCAGCAGGTGCTTTAAGAATTTTATGCCCAGCCCCACGCCTTCGGAGGCTCCCTCGATAAGTCCCGGGATGTCCTCGATGACAAAGCTCCGTCCCTGCGAGGTTTTGACAACGCCCAGTGAGGGGACGATCGTGGTAAACGGGTAATCGGCGACTTTCGGGCGCGCGGCTGAAACCTGGCGCACCAGCGTGGATTTGCCCGCATTAGGCAGGCCGAGCAGCCCCACATCCGACACGAGCAGCAGCTCGAGCTTGAGCTGGCGGCGCTCGCCTTTCGTGCCCATGGTCTTCTGGCGCGGAGCCTGGTTCGTCGAGCTCTTAAAATGGGTGTTGCCGTAGCCGTGGCGGCCGCCGCGGGCCACGCAGAGCTTTTGGCCAGGCTCTGAGAGATCGCCTAAGATCTCGCCAGTGCCCGCATCGGTAACCCGCGTGCCCACGGGCACTTTAAGCGTTATGTCCGCACCGGCTGCGCCCGTGCAGTCGGCGCTGCCGCCGTTCTCGCCGCGCTCGGCGGCGTAATGCCTCGTGAAGCGGTAGTCCACCAGGGTGTTGAGATTGTTGTCGGCGATAAGCCAGACATTGCCGCCGTCACCGCCGTCGCCGCCGTCGGGGCCGCCGCGGGGGATGTACTTTTCGCGCCTGAAGCTTACTATGCCGTTGCCGCCATCTCCTGCGTCAACGCGGATCACGGCCTCATCCACAAATTTCATGTAGTCCTCCGTGCCGGCGGTCACACCGGCATGCCTGCAATCTCAGCAAATTGTAATCCTGAGACAACAAAGCCCCGCAACAGGCGGGGCTTTTTTCTGAATGCTTAAAACTTACTGCTGCTCGGTGACGATCTCAACGAACTTACGGTTGAATTTGCCGCGAGTCACAAACGAGACCTTGCCGTCAGCCCTGGCGAACAGGGTATCATCCTTGCCGATGCCGACATTGGCGCCCGGGTGGAAGTGGGTGCCGCGCTGGCGGACAATGACTGAACCTGCCAGCACGCTCTCGCCGGCGTAACGTTTCACGCCTAAACGCTGACCCTGGGAATCGCGGCCGTTACGAACGGAACCGCCAGCTTTCTTGTGTGCCATTTATTCCTTGCTCCTAACTTAGCCGGCGATGCCGGTGATCTCAAGAACGGTGTACCACTGACGGTGACCGGTCACCTTCTGGTGGTGCTTACGGCGACGGAACTTAACGATCTTCACTTTCTCGCCGCCCTTGGCGCCGACGACCTTGGCAGTAACCTTGGCGCCGTCGAGGTAAGGGGCGCCGACTTTGATGTTGGTGCCGTCAGAGATTAAAAGAACCTTGTCAAGATCGATCTCACTGCCTTCTTTGGCATCGAGGAGCTCAACGCAGACCACGTCGCCCTCGGAGACCTTGTGCTGCTTGCCGCCGCAAAAAACAACTGCGTACATGCTTAAACTCCGGGTTGTTGCAGGAGTCATCGTTCCTGCAGATCGAAATCAAATCATCTTCCGCCCTGTACAGGGCGCTAGTGGGGCAGTATTCTACAGCGTCGTCTTATTCTTTGCAAGAAAAAATTCGCTGAAAAAACGATCGCTGCGCAGTTTGTGTGAAAACTCCGCCGCCGCCTGAAACGGCGCATATTATACAGCCCTGTGCCGCAAGCGGCGCAAGGTCTTCACGCCTTAAATAAGAAGTTATGCATGCGCTCAATGTTAAAATAGCGCAGGCTTTTATGGTTTGTCCCGGTGGCTTTCAGTCCGGGATCAGTTTACGGATTTGCACTGCAGCTATGAATGACAGCGAAGCGCTCACGAAAGAGCCGCTAAAAAAGGTGGAAGAACTGCTCTTTGCCACCCTCAGGGGCAGCGCTGAGGAGCAGAGCGTCAATTCGCTGTGCCAGCAGGTCGTAAAATCAGGCGGCAAGCGCGTGCGCCCGCGCCTGGCGCTGTTATCGGGCATGGCGCTCTCAGGCGGCACATGCACCGGTCAGATCCTGCATTTTGCCGCGGCCGTCGAACTGCTGCACACGGCCACGCTCATCCACGATGATGTCATAGACCGCGCCAGCGTGCGCCGCGGCGCCCCTACGCTTAACGAGACGGACGGCAACCACGTCGCCGTGCTCGCAGGCGACTACATGTTCACACGCTGTTTCGTGGAGTTCCACGCCCTGGACTCCTCAGATCTGTACGGCGCGGTCAACGAGGCGGTGTCCTCGCTGGTGGCCGGGGAAATCAACCAGCTTAAACTGCAAGGCGATCTCAGCGTCAGCCGCGAGCAGTACCGCGAGACGATCTTCTGCAAGACCGGGGCGCTGTTCGCGCTCACCTGCAGCGGACCGGCGATTTTGGCGCGACGCCCGCAAAGCGAGATCCGCGCCCTGCACGAGTACGGCAGGTGCTTAGGCGAGGGCTTCCAGATCGCCGATGACATGCTCGACTACTCGGCAGACGAAAACACCCTGGGCAAAAACGCGGGCGAGGATCTCTCAGACGGCCGCGTCACGCTGCCGCTCATCGTGGCTCTCGAGCGCACCAAAGTCGAAGATCGCGCCGCCCTTGAGCAGGCGGCGCATGAGGGCGATCTTAAAAACGTGCTCTCCTGGATAACCAAAACCGGCGCCCTTGACGAGTGCCAGCGCTGCGCCGACGCCGCGGCGCAACAGGCGAAGGCGGCGCTCTCCTTCCTCCCGGACAGCCCCTGCAAGCAGGCGCTTTTGGATCTTGCCGTCAAAGCCTCGCGGCGCCGGCGCTAAAGAGCTGAAAGGCCGGCTGCGCGCCGGCCTTTTTGTCAGAAATCATCCTCGCCGTTTGGATCCCTGGCTTTGGGGAAGCGGTACTCCTCAAAGAGGTAAAAGTTCTGCGGCATCGGGGTCACTTTGCCGTCATTTGCCATATAGTTCCTGCCGCTTAGGGCCTCATGCACGAGCACCCCGTCGTCAAAACAGCCTTTAGTGCTGACCTCTGAGGCTTTGCCGTAGTGCAGCAGCACCCGGTTGTTTCTGAGGGTTATGACATCCTGATAAACGCGACACTCCGAGCCGTCAGGCAGCATGAAAGGCTTGCCCGATCCCACGGCCTGATTGCGCAGGCGAAAACGCCCGGCCCGCTGCCACAGCGCCGTCACCGGATCATTGCTCACCTCGCCTGAAAGATCGCGGCGCTGGGAGGCCCATATGCCCGCCTGCTCGGCATCATTGGGGAAGACCATGTCAGAGAGCGCGGCGGCATAGGGATCGTCAGCGCCCATGCGATCATCCTTGCGCCCGGTCTCATCGCCGTAAAAGCACATGACCGGTCCGCGCGAGAGCAAGAGCCCCAGAGCCGCGCGCTCGGGATCGCCGCGGCAGAGCCTGCCCGGCGGCTGTGAGAGCGCCGTGATGCGCCGCAGTTTGCCGGAGCTTGGGAGATCGTCTGTAAGCGGCACCCTCACATGGCATTTTTCATCGCCGTCTTCCAAAACCGGGTAAGAGCTCAGCGCCGCGTCCAGGACCTGCTCATTGGCCATTTCTATGCGCTTTTTGCGTTTATCCAGGCCGTCTAAGGCGTCGCCTGCGAGCAAAAACGGGCTTTTCCAGCGCGCCGCCGGATCAGCGCCGCGCTCGAGTTTCTCCGCGCGCCATTGCGCGAGCGCCTCGCGACAGCGCTGCGAGAGCTGCTCTTTGAGCTCGCGCGGCAGCGCCTCCGAGTTTTCCAAAAGCACGCCGTCAAGCCCGAATTCCCGCACCCACGCGGCCGTCCAGCCTGAGAGGAAATCCGCGACGCGGTGCGAGCCGCTGCGGTATTCCGAGGCAGCGCCCACCGCATAGCTGCGGCTTTGCTTTTGCCATTTGCTCTTTAAAAAGTGCGGCACTGACACATTTTCCTGGCCGTCGCTGCGAAAGCCTGAGCCGTTTAAGCATTTTTGCGGATCGTCGCAGGGCTTGCCGTATTCAAAATCCCTGAGCCACTCCGCGCCCCACCAGCTTGACCAGGCGAGATCCGCGGAGCGGTCCACCGGCATTTCGGCAAAAGAACCGTCTATGCCCGGCTGCCAGGGAATGCACTCCTCCCAGCCCAGCAGCGTGCGGCCAAAGTGCAGCTCGCACATGTCGTGCAGCGTCGGCGGGCCGGGGGTTACGAGCTGGACGGAGATCATGACGCGCATGCCCAGGCGGTGGGCGCTTTGCACGAGGCGCTCCATCTCAGCGTTCGTGCCCGCGGCCGGATCGAGGCTGGTGTAATCGAGCACGGCGCGCCCGTCATAGCCGTAGCGCGCGTAGTTTTGCATCATGCCGCCGGGGTAAAAGCCGTGCACCTGCTCGCCGGGGAACGAGAGCAAAAGCGCGCTGACGCCCAGCGAGGCGAGGTAGTCAAGGCGCGCAGTGATCCCGGCAAGATCGCCGCCGTGGAACGTCCCGGCACGGGTGCCGAACACGTCCGCCGCCGGCCGTGAGAACGCGTGATCGCCGTTGCGCGTGCCGCTGTAAAAGCGATCGGTGATCAAACGGTAGATGAACGCGCTGTCCCAGACAAAAGGCTGATCCCATTCCGGAACGTTATCCTCGGGATCCTCAGATGCCAAAGCCGGGGCGGCGGCCGCGATCAGCGCAGCCGCGGCGAGGGCGCACACTTTAAACCTCATGCATGATCCTCCGCTTGGTGCATCAAAAGCGATTATAAGCGCCGCCGCCTGAGCTTACAGGAACGCGTTTCACAATGCCGGGAACTGACACGGCCGCTTCAGGGCTTTTTTGCTAAGATCACGCAGGGCTTAAAGAATAAAGGTGCTTTTGTGAACATAGATCTGGAACTGCTGTTGCAATTGCGCCGCGAGAGCCGCAGCTGGCAGCTGCTGCGCGCCGCCCAGGCTCCGTTCATCCTCTGTTTCCTCCAAAAAGCCTTCACGGATTCAGGCCGCGGCTCCGCCCCGGAGTCCGAGCTCATCTCAATCATGCAGAACCTGCTGTTCAAGGCCCGCGACCTGCTAGATGAGGGGCGCATCGCCCAGGAGGATTTTGACAACTGCCTGCCCTCGGGCGATCCCCAAAAGCTCGGGCACTACCTCACGGACTGGACAGACCGCTTCTGGCTCTCCTCGTCCATGCCCGAAGGATCGGACGAACCCTGGTACGATCTCACGCCCGACGCCCAGACCGCGCTCAACTTCGTGCAAAGCCTGCAGGCGTACAGCTTCGTCGGCACCGAATCGAAATTCCTCATCCTCCTCGATCTGCTAAAGCAGCTAAACCTCGGCACCATCGCCAAGCCTGACGAGTATTTAAAAGATCTCAAAGCGCAGCGCAAAGAGCTGGACAGGCGCATCGCCGAGGCCGAGAAAGGCTTGGTGCCGCGCCTTGACGAGCGCCAGGTAAAAGAGCGCTTCCAGCAGTTCTCCATGCTCGCCCGCTCGCTGCTCTCGGATTTCCGCACCGTCGAGTACAACATGCGCGGCATGTACCGCAAGCGCCGCATCGACATCACGCAGTGGTCAAAATCCAAAGGCGAGCTTATCGGCAAGATCTTCGGGGAGTCGGCCTCCATAGAAAAATCCGATCAGGGCCGCAGCGTGCAGGCCTTCTCCGATCTGCTGTTAAACCCGCAGCTGCGCGCTCAGCTCTCCGGGGCGCTCGACACGCTCTATGAACTCCCCGCCGTGCGCAAAGTCGGCGTCGATCACAACCTGCGCCGGCTTTACCCGACGCTGCTTGATGACAAAGACCACATCCAGGCGACGATCGCCCTGCTCTCAAAGCAGCTGCGCCGCTTCATCGACGATCGCACCTTTTTGGAAAACGCCCGCTTAAGCGAGCTTATTTCAGAGTTTTCAAAACAGGCCGTGGCCGTCGCCGCGGACAAGGACGCCCGCAAACAGGCCCCGGATGACTTCTTTGAGCTCGAGCTGCCCCAGGCCCAGTTAAACCTGCCGCTGGAGCGCCCGATGTTCAGCCCGCGCGAGCTCATAAGCTACGATTCAGCGGACCTAAAGCAGGGGCAGAGCGGCGAGCATGACGCCGACATCCTCACCGGCCTTGAGTTTGTGGACACTGCACGGCTCAGGCACAACATCAACACCGTGCTCAACGAAAAGCCTAAAGCGACGCTGTGCGAGATCTTGGAGCGCTTCCCGCTCGAGCTGGGCCTTGAAGAGGTGCTTGCCTACCTGCAGCTGGCCTTTGACGAATATGTTGCGGATACGGATGAGGGCAGGACAGATGAGATCACCTGGAACGAGTTCGGCCGCGGCGGCCCTGAGAGCGCACAGGGCGCCGTGCTCAGGCAGCTGCGCCTTAAACATGTTGAGATCTCAAGGCGCAAGGAAGAGCCTGAGGAGCACAAGGAGAACAAAGCATGAGCGCTGAAAATGAAGAGCAGGGAGCCGAGGGCGCAGTATCCGCGCGCGGCCGCCGCGAGATCCCCGCAGGCACCATTTTGGCCACGCTCTTAAACGGCGTGCTGTACGCCGATCGCGATCAGAGCCTGTGGAACGCCATGCTGAACCTGCGCAGCCGCGTCAGCGATCTCGCCGGGCAGCTGGGGCTGAAGCTTTTGGTCTTTGAAGACGACGGTTTCGCGTTTTTAAAGACGGACGAGCAGCTGCAAGAGGAGGGCGACAGCTCCGTGACCGTGCATCCGCCGCGACTCATGGCCCGCCGCCAGCTCTCTTTTGAGATGAGCGTGCTGCTGGTGCTGCTGCGCCAGCGGCTCATGGAATTTGAATCCGAGGGCAACGGCACGCGCCTGATCCTCCCGCTCTCGGAGCTTACGGAAATGATGCAGATCTACTACCCTGCCGACGGCAACCGCCTGAAAACGGAGCGCCAGATCGGCGCCTGCATCAAAAAAGCCGAGGAGATGGGCTTTTTGAGAAAACTGCGCCAGAGCGCGGCCGGGGTGGAGCGCTATGAGGTCATGGCCATCTTAAAGGCCTTCATGACCGGCGACACCATCGCCGCGCTCAACGAAAAGCTTGAAAAATACTCGCGCTACGCGCAGCAAAAAGCCGAGCGCGGCCGCAGGGGCAAAGCCGGCGCGGATTACGAGGAGGCCTGAGCATGGAAAATCCCGCCGAGGAAGGGAACCTCACCGCAGAGCGCCTCAACGAGGACGGCTGGCGCTTTGACCGCATAGAGCTCTACAACTGGGGCACGTACGATCACGAGATCTGGACACTGCCGCTTAACGGGCAGAACGGCTTTTTAACCGGCGAGACCGGCTCGGGCAAATCGTCGGTCGTCGACGCGATCACCACGCTGTTGGTGCCGCAGCGCAAGATCGTCTACAACCAGGCCGCAGGCTCCAGGCGCAACGAGCGCAGCCTGCGCACCTACGTGCTCGGCTACTACAAGAACTCCGATGATGACGACTCCGCCCAGGCCTCGCCTAAAAGCCTGCGCGGCCCCAAGGATTACAGCGTCATCCTCACGGTGTTCAAAAACGCGCAGCTTAAGCGCACGAACGGTCCGGCTTCCGTGCTGACGCTGGCGCAGGTGCTCTGGCCTGACGAGTCCAAAAAGGACGGCGCCTCGCACGGCGTCGGGATCATTTACGCCGCGGCCGAGCGGGATCTCTCTATCCGCGAGGATTTCTCAGGCTTTGGCAAGACGATGAGCGATCTGCGCCGCCGCCTGCGCCGCGCCGACGTCACGCTCTTTGACACCTTTGCCGCCTACTCCTCATGGTTTAAACAGCGCTTCGGCATGGACGGCGATCAGGCCATAGATCTGTTCTATCAGACCGAGAGCATGAAGACCGTGGACGATATCACCGCGTTCGTCCAAAAACACATGCTCGAGCCCTTTGACGCCGACACGCCCATCGAGGCGCTCATCAGCCACTTCCGCGATCTCACGGCCGCCTACGAAAAAGTCCGCCGCGCCGACGACATGAAAAAGGCCCTGGAGCCGGTAAGCAAGACCGGAGGGGAACTGCGGGAGCTTCGCACAGAACAGCAAAAGCTCTCAGCGCTCGCTGAGTGCCTGCAAGGCTATTTTGCAAGGCGCGAAAAAGAGCTCTTTGAGGAGGATCTTAAGAAGCAGGAGGACGCGCTCTCCAAGATCAAAGAACGCACGGCCAAGACACAGCGGCTCATCACTGAATACCGCCAGCGTCAGGACAGCCTGCGCGAGGCCATAAACGAAAACGGCGGGCAGCGCCTTGAGGCCATAGCCTCGGAGCTGCGCCGCTGCGACGAGCGGCTTGAGAATATCCGCAAAAAACGCGCCGGCTGCGCCTCGCTGCTGAAGATCCTGGGAGCGCAGATGCCCGACAGCTCCGACGCGTTCGTGGAGATGCGCCGCTGGGCTCAGGATGAGCAAAAGCGCCTGGAGAAGCAGTCCTCGGAGATCTTCGAGAGGACACGCCAGACCGGCGCCGAGCTTGCGGGGATCGAGAACGAGCGCCGCGCGCTCCAGGAAGAGCTTGGGCTGCTCAAGGACCGCCGCTCCAACATCGACGCGGCGCAGCTGCGCATCCGCAGCCTGCTGTGCGCGGAGCTGGGGCTTGAGGAAAGCGCCCTGCCGTTCGCAGGCGAACTCATCCAGGTGCGCGATGAGGAGAAAGAGGTCTGGGAAGGCGCCATCGAGCGCGTCATGCGGCCTTTTGCCCTGTCGATGCTCGTGTCCGAGCAGGATTACCGCCAGGTGCTCAGCTATGTCGACACCCACAACCTGCGTGGCCGCCTCGTCTATTTCCGGGTCAAAGACGATGTGAGCGCCCGCGATCCCGAGTACTCGCCGCGCAGCCTCATCACGAAGCTGCAGATCCGCCCGGACACCCGCTTTGCCGATTTCATCCGCGATCGCCTAAACCGCGAGTTCAACTACGAATGCTGCACGAAGATGGCCGATTTCATGGCCATGCCGCAGGCTTTAACGCCCAACGGCCAGGTAAAAAGGCCAGGCGGGCGCCACGAAAAGGACGATCGCACGCAGCTAAACGATCGCCGCCACTTCGTGCTCGGCTGGAGCAACGCCGACAAGCTGGCTTTGATCTCGCAAAAGCTCTCCGACGCCTTTGAGCGCTCGAAAGCTTTGGAGCGCCAGCTCAAAGACGGCAAAGAGTCCATGGAGTCCGTGTCAAAGCGCGAGGCGCTGGCAGGACAGCTGCTCCAGGGCTACGACTCCTACGACGAGCTCAACCCCGATGACGTCAAAAAGACGCGCGAGCGCCTCACCAAAGAAAAAGAGACCATCGAGAAATCCTCAAACGTGCTTGCCGATCTCAGGGCGCAGCTTGACGAGGCCATCAGGCTCACGGGCGATCGCGAAGAGGATCTGCGCCATCTCAGCATCGAGGAGGGCAAATGCGGAGGCGCGGCCGAGCACGATCGCGCCGAGATCGGGAATCTTGCCGATGTGATCTCAGGCAGCCCCTGGAACGAGGAGCTGCGCCCCGATCTCGACGCCCGGCTCGAAAAGGTCCTTAAGACCTTGCGCGACAGCCGCTATACGCTCATGACGGCCCCATCTGCCGAGCGCGCCGTGTCAAAGCAGCTTTCCGAGGAGCAGAAATCGCTTGAGGAAAAGGCCGGGCGCCGCCGCGACAAACTCATAGACCTGATGTCGACTTTCTGCAACACCTACCCTCCCGAGAGCGCGGACTTCGACCGCTCCGAGGAGGCGCTGCCTGCCTACGAGGCGCTGCTCAAGCGCATCAACGACGACGATCTGCCCCGCTACAAGGAGGACTTCCGCCGCCGCCTCAAGAGCAACACCATCAACGCCATCGCCTCGCTCAACGCCCAGCTTGAAGAGCGCTGCGCCCAGATCAAAAAGCGCATCGGGCTCATAAACAAGACGCTTGAGGGCATAGAGTACGATCCCGGCTGCCACATCCGCCTCATCGTCAAGGACTCGGCCAACTCCGCGATCCGCGACTTCCGCGATCAGCTGCGCCGCTGCACTTCGAACACCTTCTCCTCGCATGAGGCCTTTTACGAATCCGAGGCCAAATTCCGCGAGGTCAAGGAGCTTGTGGACCGGCTGCGCGGCCGCGAGGGCAGTTCCGAGAGCGACTTAAGCTGGCGCCGCCTTGTGACAGACGTCAGGAAGTGGTTCCGCTTTGCCGCCGAGGAGCTGGTCGACGAGGACGGCTCGCAGCGCGACTACTTTGAGGATTCAGGCGGCAAGTCCGGCGGCCAGAAAGAGAAGCTGGCCTACACCATCCTCGCCGCCGCGCTCGCTTACCAGTACGGCAGCGCCCAGGACGCCCGCGACAATCCGCGCACGTTCCGCTTCCTCATCATCGACGAGGCTTTCGGCCGCGGCTCCGAAGCCTCGGCCAGCTACGGGCTCGATCTCTTCCGCAGGCTCAACTTGCAGGTGCTCGTGGTGACGCCGCTCTCCAAAGTGGGCGTCATGGAGAAATTCGTGCAGCACATATGCCTGGCCCGCCAGGACAAGGCCACCTGCCGCTCGTCGCTGACGAACATGACCATAGAGGAGTTCCGCCGCCGCCAGGCCGAGCAGCGCAAGCTGCGCAGCCTCGAGCGCGCCGGCGCGCTCATCGAGAGCGTAAGCACTGAGCCGCTCCAAGACTCCGGCTCTGACAGCAGCGGCGAGGCAGACACCTCTGCTGAGGCTTCCGCGGCGGGCGCCCCCGGTGAAAGCTCGGCTGCCAAAGCTCAGGCGCCCGGGCCTGAGGAGGAGCCGCGCTATGTCATCGAGGAGGATGAGGACACAGATGAAACCGCCGGCGCAGACGAAAGCGCCGAAAGCGCGCCCGATCCTCAAGCAGAGAACAGCGAAGGCTCTGCAAAAGAGGCCGAATCGGCCAAAACCGTCTTTGAGCTTTTAAACACGCTGCGCGATCAGGCGGCGCACGATCAGCATGACGGCGGCATGCAGTGAGCGGATCCGAAAAATCCTGGGAGGGACAGGGCTGGAGCAGCGAGGGGGCTTTAAAGCAGAAAGTCCTAAAGCTCTGGGAGAGCGGCGCCCTGGCCGTGCAGGCGGCAGCCGAGGCCGCCTCAGGGACAGCGATCCCCTTGCGCGTCGCGCTGCGCCACCCGACAAGCGCCGACATCCGCGACCGCTTTACACTCTCCCGCGATTTCGCGCTTTTTTGGTCCGAGGCCGGGCGCGGGCGTTTTGAGCTGAGTTTCACCCAGGTGAACAGCCGCAGGTACGGCCCCCAGCAGGTGCCGGACGCGGCCGTGTTTAAAGACGCGGCAAAGGCATGCGAGTACGCGGGCAAAAAGACGCAGCTTATGCGCTATTTAAAAATGCGCGCGCGTTTTGTCTCAGGGTTTCCGCAGCTGGCCGCGCTCTTTGACCGCAAGCCGCTCTCCCTGCTTGAGCACGCCGATGACACGGAGCGCCTGTATGCGACTTTAAGCTTCATGCGCGGCCGCCCGCGTCCCGGGATCTACATCAGACAGGCTGACATCTTTGGCGTTGACACGAAGTTTATCGAAAACCGCGCGCCGATCCTCTGCGATCTCTTAGACGCGATGCTGCCCCCTGAGGCCGTAAACGCCGAGGCCCCGCGCGGCAAAGCCGGCTTTGCTTTGCGCTACGGCTTTAAGGAAAAGCCGCTGCGCGTGCGCTTTCGGCTGCTTGATGAAAGGCTTCAGGTAAACGGCGCGATACTGCCTTTTGATGACATCCAGTGCGACGCGCGCTCTTTTGCCGCGCTTTCAGTCCCCTGCCGCTTTGTGATCGTCTCGGAGAACGAGATCACCTATTTAAGCCTGCCGCGCTTTGAGGGCGCGATCGCCGTGTTAGGCGAAGGCTACGGCTTTGCCGCGCTGCAGGGCGCTAAATGGCTTGAGCGCACTAAAATCATCTACTGGGGCGATCTCGACACCCACGGCCTGGCCATCTTAAGCCAGTTTCGCTGTGAGCTGCCGCGCGCTGACGTGCGCTCGGCCCTCATGGATCCGCAGACGCTGTTGCGCTACCGCCGGCTTTGGGTTGACGAGGGCAGTCCCAAAAAGGGCCAACTGCCAAAGCTCACGGACTTGGAGCAGACGGCGCTTGAGATGCTGCGCTCTGAGGATTCTGAGGCGTATCACAAGCGCCTTGAGCAGGAGCGCATACCATTAAAAGACGCCTGCGCCGCCCTTGAGTCGCTGATGGCTTAAGGCAGCGCAATCACACAAACAAGGAGCACACATGACTGACAGGATGATAAAACTCAACGACGGACACGACATCCCCGCAGTGGGGCTGGGCGTGTTTCTCTCAAAAGAGGGCAAAGAGGCCTATGACGCCGTGCGCGCCGCGCTGGATGCAGGTTACCGCCACATCGACACGGCGGCTGCCTACGGCAACGAGGAGTCCGTGGGCAAGGCCATAGCCGACAGCGGCATCGACCGCGACGAGCTCTTCATCACGACGAAGCTGTGGAACGACGACACCCGCGCGGGCAAAGCCCGCCAGGCCCTTGAGACCTCGCTTAAAAAACTAAAGCTCGATTACGTCGATCTCTATCTTATCCACTGGCCGGCCGACGGCTGGCTGCCTGCCTGGCGCGATCTGGAGATCATGAAAGACAAAGATCTTGCCCGCTCCATAGGCGTGAGCAACTTCCAGATCCCGCACCTTGAAAAGCTGCTTAAATTCTCGCAGACCGTCCCGGCGGTCAACCAGGTCGAGTGCCATCCACGCTTCCCGCAGCATGAGCTCAAGCGCTATTGCGAGGAGCGCGGGATCCGCCTGGAGGCCTGGAGCCCGCTGGGCGGCTCGCGCAAAGGCCAGAGCCTGCGCGAGGATCCGCTGCTCTCGGATATAGCCGCGGCGCACGACAAATCCGTGGCGCAGATCCTGATCGCCTGGCAGCTGCAGCGCGGCGTGATCGCCATTCCCAAGTCCGTGCACGCCGATCGCATCGCGCAAAACCTCGATGTCTTTGACATAGAGTTCACCAAAGAGGAATTAAACGCGGTGATGACGCTCGATGACGGCTGGCGCTTTGGCAGCTCGCCGGACACGTTCACGTTCTAAAAACGCCAAACCTTAAGGCGCCCTCGGGCGCCTTTTTTGCGCTCTGAGGCGGCGTTTATAATGTCAAAGGATTTACGGAGAACAGGGCATGCAGGCGCAGCGCAGTGAATTTATCTTAAAAGAGCTCCAGCTGGGCAAACCGCTTAAGGTCACGGAGCTCAGCCAGAGGCTGCAAGTTTCCGTGGATACGGTGCGCCGCGATCTCAAGGCCCTGGACGCCTCCGGGCTTATAAAATACGTGCGCGGCGGCGCCTGCCTGCCCGATGCGCTGCAGTCTTTCTCCCACTTCAAAGGCCGCGAGATCATCAACAGCGATCTCAAGCGCGAGGCGGCGCGCAAGGCCGTGTCTTTTGTAACCGAAGGCGCCGTCGTCGCGCTCAATTCGGGCACGACGAACACCATCCTCGCCCAGGAGCTCCTCGCTCTGAATTTCAGCTTTACCGTCGTCACGAACAACCTCGCAGCCGCGAATATCCTGCTGGGGAACGATCACATCGAGCTTTACGCCATCGGCGGCAGGGTCGATCTCAAAGAGCGCTCGACCTGCGGCAGCCAGTGCGTGAAAGAATTCTCCGAGTACATGCCGGACCTTGCCTTTCTCTCGGTGAACGCCGTGAACCTCAATGAGGGCTTCACGGATTTCCGCTTAAACGAGATCCCGGTCATGCAGGCGCTCGCGCGCAACTCCAAGCGCGTGATCGCCGTCTTGGACTCCAGCAAGCTCAACAAGCTCTCCAAGAAAAAAGCGCTCGAGCTTAACGAGGCCGACGTTCTGGTGACCGACTCGCGCGCCCGCGGCCTCGAGCTTTACGCCAAAGCCGGGCTCAGCGTCAGCTGAGTTTTGCCGCATTTTGCGGCAATTTTCGGAATAGAACGCTCCGGATTCCGCATCATCGCAGACCGCAATCCGGCGGTATCTTAAATTTATTTTCTTTGTTTTTCAAGCTAATTACCGCATTTTTGCCAGTTAACAGATCCTTTACCCAATTTTAGTCAAATACTGCATTTTGCCGCTTAAACTGACATCATTCAAAGATAAAGCCGCAAAATACTGAATGTTTGCGGCAGAAATTTTAAGAGGATCGATGATGGCAGAACATCAAATCAGCATGGTCGTGTTCGACTGGGCCGGCACCACCGTGGATTACGGCTCAAGCGCCCCGCACCGCGTTTTCGGCGAGGTCTTCTCAAAACACGGGATCCGCCTCACTGACGGCGAGATCGACGGCCCGATGGGCATGGAGAAAAAGGATCACATCCGCGCGCTCTTAAGCCTGCCCTCTGGCAGCGCCCAGTTTGAAAAAGTCAACGGCCGCAAATTCACCGAGGCGGATGTGGAAGCGTGGTACGAGGAATTCGAGCGCACGCTGCATGACATCGTCGCAAAATACAGCACCCCGCTGCCCGGCGTCCTCGACACCGTAAGCGAGCTGCGCTCCATGGGCCTTAAGATCGGTTCGACGACCGGCTACACCTCGGAGATGATGAAAGCGGTGCTGCCTGCTGCCAAAGCGCTGGGCTACGCGCCTGACTGCGTCGTGACGCCAGATGTCACAGGCTCCGGCCGTCCCGCTCCTTTCATGCTCTTTGAGTGCATGCGTCAGCTTAACGTTTACCCGCCCTGCCGCGTCATCAAAGTCGGCGACACCGTCGCGGACATGCTCGAGGGCAAAAACGCCGGCGCTTACGCCGTGGGCGTGCTTGAGGGATCAAACCTGCTGGGGCTTTCCGAGGAGCAGTACGCGCGCACCCCCTCATCTGAGCTCTGCGCGCTCAAAGCGCGCGCCCGCAGCCGCTACCTTGAAGCGGGGGCTGACTTTGTCATCGACTCAATAAGCGAACTCCCCGCGCTTGTAAGCGCCCTCGATGCGCGCTCCTCAAGGCAGGCCTGATCATGGTTAACGCCTACTGCAATCCGGTGCGCTGCTATGTCGGCGCCGGCAGCCTTGAGATGCTGCCTGAGATCCTCTCCTCGCTGCACGCCCGCAAGGTGCTCGCGCTCATCTGGTCGCCTGAGATCAGCGCGCTGCCGGTGTTCCGCGGCCTCGACGAGGACGGGCGCTTTTCTTTAAGCTGTGTGCTCTTTGCCTGCTCCAACCCCACCGTAGAGCAGATCTTTGAGCTGTACGCCAAGACGAAGCAGTTTGAGCCTGACGTGGTCATCGGCGTCGGCGGCGGCACGATCATGGATGCGGCTAAATCGCTGTGCGCGCTGCGCGGCCTTGAGCTCAAAAGCGCCGGGGATCTGCGCGATGCCATAGAAAAAAAGCGTTTTTGCCGCGTGAAAACCCCATGGATCGGCATTCCGACGACCGCCGGCACCGGCAGCGAGGTCACGCGCTGGGCCACGGTGTGGGATCCCTCGCTGAGCAAAAAGCGCTCCATAGACTGCGAGGACAACTACGCCCGCGCCGCGATCGCCGACCCGCGCCTCACGGCAAAACTGCCGCTGCCTTTGGCCGTGTCCTCGGCGCTGGATGCGCTCTGCCACGCTGTTGAAAGCTGCTGGGCCAAAGCATCCAATCCGGTCTCGCGCGCCCTGGCGCTCTCGGCTGTCCGCAAGATAACCGGGAACATGGAAGCCCTGACCTCAGGAGATCCAAAGGCCCGCGAGGCCATGTCAGAGGCCAGCCTCACGGCGGGGCTGGCGTTTAGCAGCACGCGCACAACCGCCTGCCACTCGATCTCCTACCCGCTCACCATGCGCTATCACATCCCCCACGGAGTGGCGGTAAGCCTGCTCTTAGGGCCGGTGTGCGAACTCAACTATGAGCTGATCCCCGAGCGCGCGGCGCTGCTTGATGCTTTAGGCATGCAAACGCCGGAGGAAATCTCAGCGTGGACGGGCCGCATGCTCGCGCGCGCCGGCACGCCCGCGCGCCTGCGCGATTACGGCGCCCGGCAAGAAGATCTTGAGGCGCTCGCGCCGCTGTGCATCACCAAGGGGCGCGCGGACAACAACCCGGCCGCCCTCACGGATGCCGGCATTTTGCAGATTTTACGGAAAATTTACTGATATTTGACAAAGAAAAGGTCTGATAAGGCCAAAGGAAGACAAAAATGAAAAAGTTTAAAAAATTAGCCGCCGTACTCATGTCCTGCGCAGGCTGCGCCGCGCTGCTGTGCGGCTGCGGCGACAAAGATCAGGCCGCAGCGGGCATCGCCGGAGACGACGGGGTGTTCACCATCGCCTACGCGCCCAATGAGTCGACCGCCTCGGCCTCCGATGCGCGCAAAGGGCTCTCTGACGATCTCTCCAAATATCTGGGCGTCAAGGTTGCCGAGATCCACGCCACGGACTACAACGCCATCATCGAGGCGCTGCGCACCGGCAAGGCCGAAATGGCTTACATGGGTTCGCAGGCCCTGGCGCTGGGGCTTAAGCGCACGAAACTTGAGCCGATCGTTATGAAGGCCGCCGAAGGCAAAAAGGAAAACGCCGTCTACCACTCGGATTTCATCGTCAAAGCCGACAACAAAGACATCAACGGCATCAAGGATTTCAAAGGCAGGACCATCGCCTTCGTCGATCCGGGCTCCACCTCAGGCAACCTCGTGCCCTCAGCCGAGATCATGAAAGCGCTGCCTGAGCTCAAACTCAGCTCCGACGATCTGCACACGAACGGCAAATTCTTCTCGGGCGTGACGTTCTCCGGCACCCACCAGGCCGGCTTGCAGGCTGTGCTCAAAGGCGATGTTGACATCGCCCCGATTTCAGACCAGATCCTTGCCTCGGAGATCGAGCACGGCAACGCGCCGCGCGACGGCGTGCGCGTGATCTTCAAATCAGCGCCCATCCCCTCAGAGTGCATGGTGGCCTCCGAGAAGCTCAGCCCCGAGGATCGCCAAAAGCTCAGAGACTTCCTCGTCAAATACGACAACGAGAAATACTTTGACGATGTGATCAAGCTGCCGCACTCGCGCTTTGTGGAAGCCTCCATGGCCGACTACCAGCCGATCGTCGATCTGAGCAACCTCATAAACGGCAAATAAGGCGGGATCGGATCATGGCAGCGGTGCTGAGCTTTAAGCGCGTGTGCAAGCGCTACCCCAACGGGGTGTGCGCCTTAAACGACGTCTCCTTTGAGGTGCTCAGCGGTGAGTTCGTGTCGGTGATCGGCCCCTCAGGCTCGGGCAAGTCCACGCTGCTGCGCGCGGCCAACGCCCTGATCCCGATCAGTTCAGGCTCGGTGTACGCAGGCGGCGAGCGCATCTCCGATCTGCGCGGCTCCCGCCTGCGCAGCGCCCGGCGCGGCATCGGCATGATCTTCCAAAACTACAACCTCGTGTACCAGCTGAGCGTGCTGCAAAACACGCTCCACGGCAGGCTTGGCTATATGGGCGCTCTGAGCGCTCTTTTGGGGCTGTATTCAGAGAGCGACAAGATCGCGGCTTTGGAGCTTTTGGACGAACTGGGGCTCGCGGATTTTGCCTACAGCCGCGCCTCCGATCTCTCAGGCGGCCAAAAGCAGCGCGTGGGGATCGCGCGCGCCGTGATGCAGGAGCCCCGGCTGCTGCTGTGCGACGAGCCGATCGCCTCGCTTGACCCCTCAAGTTCCAAGACCATCATGGAACTCTTAAGGAGCCTGGCCAAAAAGCGCGGCATCGCCTGCATCGTCAATCTGCACCAGCTGGATGCGGCGCGGCGCTATTCTGACCGCATCATCGGGCTGTCGCACGGTCGCATCGTCTTTGACGGCACGCCGCAAATGCTCGATGCCGCGGCCACGGAGCGCATCTATGGCACGGCGTGCGAAAACCTGATGACAGGAGGCAGTGATGTCCCGGAAAATTCCGCTACTCTCCCCTGATCTGCGCCGCCTTTACGCGCTGTTTTTGGGCGCGGTGCTGCTGCTGTTCGTGATCGCAACTGCGCTGACCGGCTTTACCCCGGCGCTGTTTTTTGGCCAAAGCGGCGAGATCTGGAAATTTCTAAGCGAGGATTTCCTGCCGCCGCGCCTGCCGGAGAGCGGCAGGATCCAGGTGATCGCCGAGGCGTTTTTAACGACGCTGGCCATGGCCATGGCCTCGACCACGGCCGCCGCGCTGTTGGCCTTTGTCATGGCGCTCTTTGGCAGCGAGCGCATCTCGCCTTATCCCAAAGCGGCGCGCTTCGTGCGCGGCTTTGCCACGTTTTTGCGCAACATCCCCACGCTCGTGTGGGCCTTCATCCTGTTCTCCTCTTTGGGGATCGGGACGGGCGTGGGCTTTACGGCGCTGCTCATCACGAGCTTTGCCTTCATGACGCGCGCGTTCATCGAGACGATGGAGGACGTGTCCTCAGACTGCGTCGAAAGCCTGCTGGCCGCAGGCGCGAGTTTTCCTGAGCGCGTCGTGCACGCCGTGCTGCCGGCAGGGCTGTCAGGCTTTATCTCCTGGTACCTCTACTGCATAGAGGTCAACATCCGCGCCTCCACCATCGTCGGCATGGTCGGCGGCGGCGGCATCGGCCTCGTGCTCTTTTCCTACATCAAGACTTTCCATTACGGCATTGCCTGCTCGATCATCCTGATGGTCGCGGCGATGGTGATCATCGTCGATCAGATCTCAGGCCGCATTCGCAAGGAGATCCTCAAATGAGCGATTTACAGTACCCCTTAAGCAGCGGATCTTTCTTCTTCAGCCGCCGCAAACGCATCAGGATCAGATGCAAAGAGCGCCGCCCGGCCGTGCCGCTCTTCATGTGCGCTGTCGCGGTGCTGACGCTGCTCTCTTTTTGGTACCTGGACATAGACTGGATCAGGCTGCTCTCCCGCACCCCGGATATCGGGCTTATATTTTGGAAACTCGGCCACCTGAGCACGAATGAACTCTCCATCGTGCTCGCCTCGCTCTTGCAGACCATCGCCATCGCGGTGCTGGCGCTGCTCTACAGCATGCTTTTGGGGATCTGCTTTGGCATGCTCGCCGCGCGCAACGTGCTGCGCCTGCCGGTGCTGTCAGTGCTCACTCAGGCGTTTTTCTCGTTCCTGCGCGCCGTGCCCACCCCGGTGTGGGTGCTGCTGATGCTCGTGTGCTTTGGCATGGGGCCTGAGGCCGGAGTGGCCGGGTTGTGCGTGCACACGACCGCCTTTTTCACGAAGGCCTTCGCGCAGAGCTTTGAGAGCATCCCCGAGGAGACGCTCGAAGCTTTGGAGGCCGCGGGCGCCTCGCGCGTGAGCGTGTTCTTTAACGCCGTGCTGCCAGCCTCCTTCTCGCAGCTCGTCGCCTGGTGCGGCATGCGCCTTGAGGTGAATTTCTCAGAGTGCGCAATCTTAGGCATGGTTGGCGCAGGCGGCGTGGGCTATGTGATCGCCACGAGCATGCAGGGCTACGCCTATGGCACGGCAGGAGTGGCCATCCTGCTCGTCTTCCTGACGGCCTACGCCTGCGAGCGCCTCTTTGTGATGATCAAGCGCCTTTTTCGCGCCTGAACGGTTCTGTCTGAGCCTTGGGCTCTTTGGGGATCAGGCCCTGCCTGATCCCTTTTTTGGCTCAAAGCACCCCGCGCTGTGACCCGGTGATGTTTAAAAGCGCTTTTTTGGTGCCCGTTTTCCCTCCCTTAGATCAGCGCTCACCTTGGCAGTGCAGATGTTTGAAGTCCCACATTTGTGCGGTACTTTGGTAACAGAGTATTGCAAACCTTTTCAGGAGGCTCACCATGGGCGCTTTTTCAGTCTGGCACTGGCTTATTCTGCTCGCAGTCATCGCGCTGATCTTCGGCACCGGCAGGCTTAAAAACCTCGGCAAGGATTTAGGCGGGGCCATCAAGGGCTTCAAAGAAGGCATAAACGCCGAGGACGCAGCGCAGAACGCCGCGCCCCAGGCGCTGCCTGCGGACAAGCAAAAAGAGCACTGAGGGCGGATCATGCTTGACATAAGCATGTCTGAGCTTGCCGTGACGGCGGTGTTCGCGCTGGCGGTCTTAGGCCCCAGGAGCACGCTGCACCTGTGCTTTGAGGCGGGGAAACTGTGGCGCCGCGGCATGAACATGCTGCGCGATCTCAAAGCGCAGTTAGATCCCGCCCCCGCCGCGGCCGCGCTCAAACCCTTAAAAAACGGCATGGAGAGCGTCAGGGCCGATCTCGCCGCCGCCGCAGGCGCCGCCGTTTCGGGCAAAAGCGCCGCGCCCCGCTTTACCGTGCCCTACAAACCCGCGGCGCTTTCAAGCGAGGCGCTGCAATCTGAGATCGACGCGCTGCGCGCGCAGATAGCGGCGTTAGGCTCAGCCTCGCGCGCCTCCCGCCGCCACGGAGGACACAGCTATGAAAAGTGCAGCTTCCGCCGCAAACGCTGAAACCATGAGCATCGGCGCCCATTTAAACGAGCTGCGCTCGCGGCTTTTGAAGATCCTGGCGCTGTTTATCGTGGCAACCGTGGCGCTCGTGCCCTTTACCGATGAGATCTTCACGGCATTCTCCGCTCCGCTCACGGCCGTGCTCCCTGAGGGCACGCAGCTTCTGGCCGTCGGTGTCGTCTCGCCGGTCTTAGGCCCGCTTAAGACCGTGCTCTTCTGCTCGTTCTGCCTGACGCTGCCCTTTGCCGTCTGGGAGCTGTGGACCTTTGCCGCACCGGGCCTTTACCGCAACGAGCGCCGCGCGCTTTGCTTTACGATCGTCTCGTCCATGCTGATGTTCGCCTGCGGCGTGGCGTACTGCTATCTCGTGGTCTTTAAGATGGTGTTCCCGGTGATCGCCTCTTTTGCACCGTCATCTGTAAGCTTCGCCCCGGATCTGGAGGCCTACCTGGGCTTTTGCATCAGAATGTTTTTAGCCTTTGGGATCTGCTTTGAGACCCCGGTGGCCGTTGTGGCCCTGGCCGCGGCCGGCATGGTGCAGCTTGCCACGTTAAAGCGCATTCGCAAATACATCGTCGTGGCCGCCGTGGGCGTGGCCGCCGTGCTCACCCCGCCTGATGTGGCCTCGCAGCTGCTGTTGGCGCTGCCGCTCATCGCCCTTTACGAATCCGGACTGTTCATCGCGCCGCTGTTCTGCCGCGCCGGCGCGGCCAAAGCGCGCGCCGCCGCATAAGATTTTTTGTTCCTGTTTGTCTGCCTGTCATGCTGTTGCACCTGCAACAGCATTTTTTTGCATCATGGGCATTGTTTATGGATCTTTTGTGAGCAATAGTTGCAAGTGCAACATTCTTGCGTTAGCTTACTCACAGACATCTAAGAAAGCAGACAGGAGTCTGATATGGCTGAATTAAAATCGATCCTTTCCATGAACGCCTTCACCCCCTCTGAAGATCTCCCTAAATTACAGGGCGAGATCAAAAAGGAGACCGAGCGCCGGCTCAAGCTCTTCGGCTCGGCGGCGGTGCTCTTTTTCAAAGAGCCGCTTGAAGTGGTAAAAGGCGAAGGCTGCTACCTTTACGACGTTAAAGGCGAGAAATACCTCGACTGCTACAACAACGTCGCCTGCATCGGCCACGGCCACCCGCGCGTCGCCGATTACGTCTCCGCGCAGCTGCGCCAGGTCAACACCCACACGCGCTACCTCAACACTGTCGTGGACGATTACGCCGAAAAGCTGCTGGCTACCTTCCCCAAGCCTTTGACGAACGTGGCTTTCACCTGCACCGGCTCTGAGAGCAACGATCTGGCGCTGCGCATGTCCATGTACTTCACCGGCGGCACCGGCTTTATCGTAACCTCAGGCGCCTACCACGGAGACTCATACCTCACGACCATGGTCTCGCCGTCCACCACCCGCAGGAAGGTGCCGGATTTTGTGAGGCTCGTGCCAGCCCCTGACACTTACCGCCAGAAACCTGAGGAAGTCGGCCCGAACTTTGCCAAGGCCGTGCGCGAAGCCATAGATGACATGGAAGCCCACGGGATCAAGTTCGCCGCGATGCTCGTCGATGACATATTCTCCTCAGACGGCGTGTTCGCCGATCCCAAAGGCTTCCTCAAAGAGGCTGTAGACGAAGTGCACCGCCGCGGCGGCCTTTACATCGCCGACGAGGTGCAGCCGGGCTTTGGCCGCACCGGCATGATGTGGGGCTTTATGCGCCACGATGTGCTGCCTGACATCGTCACCATGGGCAAGCCTATGGGCAATGGCTACCCGATGTCGGCGGCCGTGACCAGGCCTGAGATCATCGAGGCGCTCACCCGCTCCACCGGCTACTTCAACACCTTCGGCGGCACTCCGGGCGCCGCTGCGGCAGGCACCGCCGTGCTTGAAGTGTTAAAAGAAGACAAGCTCATCGAAAACGCCTCCGATGCCGGTAACTATCTCAGGGACGGCCTGCGCGCCCTAATGGCCGATCACCCGGTGATTGGCGATGTCCGCGGCACCGGATTGTTCACCGGCCTGGAGATGGTCAAAGATCGCGGAACCAAAGAGCCGGATCCGGTAAGCGCCACGCTGGTGCTCAACCGCCTCAAGGCCCACCACGTGCTCACCGGCGCCGCCGGCCCTGACGGCAACGTCCTCAAGATCCGCCCGCCTCTGCGCTTCTACCATGCCGACGCTGACTTCTTCATCGACGCCTTCAAGGCCTCGCTTGCAGAACTGCACCTGTAACCTTTACCGTCTTTCATACGGGATCCTCTCTCAGAGGATCCCGTTTTTTTTGCCCCGCGCATGGACAAAAATTGAGAATTTACCCAAAACCCCTGATTTAAAAATTGAGAATTTACCCAAAATACCCAAAATAAAAGTTGAGAATTTTCGAAACACTGTTAAAATCTATCTATAAAACAAATCTTTAAAAAAATAACCACCGAACTCAACAGGTGGAAAAAAGAACGCCAGGGCAGGACGGCTCTGCTCATAGAAGGCGCAAGGCGCGTGGGCAAGTCAACCGTCGCTGAGGCTTTTGCCCGCAGCGAATATGAGTCATATATCCTCATTGATTTCAGCAACACATCGTCCGAGATCAAAGAATTATTCGATGACATCTCTGATCTCAGGGAGTTTTTCCTGAAGCTGCAGCTGCACTGCAACGTGACGCTGCGCGAGCGGCGCTCCCTCATCATCTTCGATGAAGTCCAGCTCTTCCCGCGCGCGCGGCAGGCTATCAAGCATTTGGTGGCCGACGGCCGCTATGACTACCTGGAAACCGGATCGCTGGTTTCCCTGCACCAAAATGTCAAGGACATCCTCATCCCCAGCGAGGAGACCAGGATCTCCATGCATCCCATGGACTATGAGGAATTCCGCTGGGCGCTGGGCAACAGTGCGACCTTTGATCTGCTAAGGAACTGGGCGGGGCACCCTAAGGCACTCGGCGATAAATTAAACCGCCGCCTGCTGCGCGATTTTCGTGTCTACATGCTGACAGGCGGAATGCCTCAGGCGGTTGCAGAATATCTGGAGCAAAATGATTTTTCACGCGTGGATCGGGTAAAACGGGAGATCTTGCAGCTTTACGAAGAGGATTTTCACAAGTTTGATCCCAGCGGCAAGGCTTCAGTCATGTTTGACCAGATCCCCGCACAGCTTACCGGCAACGCCTCGCGCTACCGGATTTCCTCTGCGATCCCGCATGCCGATTATTCCAAGGTCGCCAATCGGGTCTCAATGCTGCGGGAGTCGATGGCCGCCAATCTCTGTTATCGCGTCAGCGATCCAAATGCGGGACTGTCTCTGACCTTGGACCTGGCGCGTTTTAAGCTGTTCACGGCGGACACCGGGCTGTTCGTGACTTTGGCGTTCAAAGACAAACGCTTCGCCGAGAACATCATCTACCGCAAGCTGATGGGCGACAGACTCAGAGTAAATTTAGGATATGTTTATGAAAACATGGTGGCGCAGATGCTCACCGCCTGCGGGCGCCAGCTGTATTACCACACCTTTCCCACGCCCGATCGCAAGCATAACTATGAGATAGATTTTCTGCTCTCCGCAGGCGACGGGATCTGTCCTATAGAGGTCAAATCCTCAGGTTACAAAACCCATGCGTCGCTTGACAGCTTTTGCGCCAAATACCGCCAAAGGATCAAGAGCCGTTACCTTGTTTACACCAAGGATTATGCCAAAGAGCAGGATCTCGTCTGCCTGCCCGTGTACCTGGTGCCGCTGCTTTGCGAAAAGCTTTCCGGCGCCCTCTGAGCGCCGCCTTGAAGATCAGGCAAAGAAAAATCCCGCAGCGCACGGCGCTGCGGGATCCTGCCTGGCTAAGCCCCGGTTATTTGGGGAACTCATCGCGGATCGCGTCCAGCGCGGTCACGCTCTCAGGCCAAATCTGGCCGCCGTCGATGATCAGGTTGTGCGCGGTAATGAAGCCTGCCTCATCTGAGCAGAGGAACAGCGCGGCGTTGGCGATATCCTCAGGAGTGCCGAGCTTGCCCAGCGGCACGCTTTGGGACATCTGCTTTATGTAGTCCTCGCCGTTGGCGATCAGGCCCTCGGAGAGCACGTTGCCCGGGGACACGGCATTCACGGTGATCGCGTAAGGCGCAAGCTCGATGGCGGCGCTGTGCATGAACCCAAGCTGCGCGGCCTTGGAGGAGCCGTAATGCGCCCAGCCGGGAAATCCGGTGTTGGGGCCGGTGATCGAGGACGTCAGCACGATGCGCCCGCGGCGCTGCTTCTTCATGTAACCCTGACAGGCCCAGACGGCGTGGAACATGCCGCGGACGTTCGTGTCCATGACCTTGTCGTAATCCGCATCCGTCATGTCGGCAAGGCGCTTTTCGGGGAAGATCCCGGCGTTTGACAGCAAAATGTCGATGCCGCCGAACTCTTTGGCAGCCTCCGCGGCCGCGGCCTTCATGTCCTCAAGCTTCGTGACATCGCCCGGGAACGGCACGGCCGTGCCACCGGCCTTTTCGATGTCATCGCACACCTTTTGCAGGCGCGCGGCGTTCCTGGCGATCGCCAGCACTTTAATGCCTTCGGCGGCGAACACTTTGGCCATGGCCTTGCCGATGCCGGCGCCCGCCCCGGTGATCACGGCGCTGCGCCCTTTTAATGATTTAAACATCTGCTATCCTCCTCTCTGCGTCCTTAGATCCCTTTGAGATACTGCCCTTTGAGGAACTCGCCGCACAGCCTTACCGTGTCGTGCGTCACCCGGGCGCCGTTTTCCGTGCAGAACGGCACTTCCGAGTGCGAGGCGCACCAGGCTGAAAGCTCGAGACGGCGCATGATCGAGAAAATCGGGAGCATATCCTTCTCGCGCCTGGTGAGCCTGCGCACTTCCTCATAGCCTTCAACCCAGGCGTGCGCCAGCCCCGGGGCCTGCACATCCTGCTCCATGAACGACAGCGCGGCGGCAAAATCAAAGAGGTACCAGCCAAAGCCCATGTCGTCAAAGTCGATCACCTGGAGTTTGTCGCCGTCGACGAGCAAATTCGTCGCGCGCAGATCGGCGTGGATGACGCCAAAATCATCCGGGGCGGTGCCAAAGGCGTCCGCGGCCTCTTTGCACACCTCAAACGCCTCCTGCATGATCACGCGGCCTTTGCCGTCAAGGCACCATGACGCCTGCCACGGCCCCCAGTAGGCGCGCGGCCCCAGGAGGCCTGCAAAATCCCAGCGTCGGCGGGTAAACCATTCAGGGCGCTTCCAAGCGCGCGCCTGGCGGTGCATCCTCGCGGTGATCTTCCCAAGCTCATAGAACCAGTGCGCAAGGCCCTGCTCGTTTAAATCCGGCTCATGGCCGTTGAGCTTTTCAAAGGCGACCGCCACGCGCGGCTCGCCTGAGGGCAGCTGCATGCTGCAGATATAGCCGCCTTCGGTGTTTTTGACCGGGGCCGCGGTGTAAATCACGCCCTCGTCTTTTAAAGCGGAAATCCACGCCAGCTCTGAGCGGATCGCCGCATCCGAGGAATAGCCGGGCCTTTGCACCCTGATGACGATCTCTCTGCCCTGCTGTGGATCAGAGGCTAAAAATGTGGCGTTCTCTGAGAGGTTCAAAAGCCTTGACGACGCCCCCGGGCCCATGCCCCAGCTGCCCAGTTGTGAGCCGACCATCGCGGTCAGCGCTTTCACTGTGGCCGGATCATATGCTTTGCTCATTGCGTCTCCCTATTGTGGTAACTTGCAAAATGTTTTGTTGTAACTCTAACAACAAAGTAGTATTTTGACCGTATACAGTCAATAGAAAGACTTTTTGGTGCAAGTACCACATTTAATTGCCCGTTATTCGGGCAGGATTTGCGGGAAACGCCTTTTTATAGGAGACAAAATCATGACAGATATCAGCCGTCGTTCAATGCTTAAAATCCTGGGGCTGGGCGCCGCTGCGGCAGCCACCCCCGCCGTGTTTTCTTCGAAGGCTTTCGCCGCCCGCGACAAAGAGCTCAACATCCTGTGCTGGGAAGGCTACAACTCAGCCCAGGTGCTCGATCCTTACCGCAGCCTGAGAGGTGCCGAAGTCAAGGCCGAGTCGGCCACTAACGATCCGACCATGGTCAACAAGCTCCGCGCCGGCGAGACCAAGGTGTGGGACCTCATCAACGTCAACAACCCGTGGGCGCGCCGCATCCTCTTCCCTGAGGGGCTCATCAAGCCGCTGCCTGCCGATGAGTTCGAACCGTTCTTTGACAAGATGCTCCCGGACTTCAAACGCCCTTATGAGTGGGCGCACTCGCTCGACGGCAAGGAGCTTTTGGGCATGGTGCAGCGCTTCGGGCCTTTCAGCTTCGTCGTGAACACCGACAAGATCTCAAGGGCCACTGCCGAAGAGCAGGGCTGGAAGCTGTGGGCCGGCGACAAGAAGCCGTCTTTTGAATACGGCATCCAGGAGTCCGATGACTGGAACGTCGCCGACATCTTCATGATCGCCGGCATCGATCCTTACCGCGCCCACACCCCTGAGGAGATGGACGCCTTTGCCAAAACGGCCGCGTTTATCTTCAAGAACGCCAAGATCGTGGGCGATATCGCCTCCCTGAATCAGGGCCTCGTCAACGGCGACATCGACGCATACCTCTCAGGCGGCACCTACACCGCCTCGCTGGCCCGCTCCGAGGGCGAGAACGAAGTGCTCGCCATCTCCCCGAAGGAAGGCGCCCTGATGTGGGTTGAGGTGACCTCCGTCGTCAACAACCCGGATCTCTCGCCTCTGGCCATGGACTTCTTAAAGTACGTGCAGACCCCTGAGGTCGCGCACACCGTCGCCTTCGCCGAAGGCACGTTCAACCCGGTGGCGCAGATGGGCAACCCTGAGTGCTTAAAACTCTTTAGCAAAGATGAGCTCAACGCCATCCAGTACGACACGCTCGAAGAGGAGATGTCCCGCTCGCGCGCCTACGATGTCGTCCCGGACTACGACAAGGCCCACGATCTCATGGTCGAGGCCAAGCGCCAGAGATAAGCTTTAACCGCGCAAAACCATAAAAGGCGGCCGCAAGGCCGCCTTTTTTTACTTCCTGAGGCGTCATGGCGCCGCCTCAGGCCTGCTGTTCAGAGCCCATCAAGATATTTACCTTCAAGGAAGCTGCGGCACAGCCTGACGCTGTCGCACGTCACCTGCGCCCCGTTCCTGGCGGCAAAAGGCACCTCGGAGTGCGAGCCGCACCACGCCGAGAGTTCGATGCGGCGCATGATCGAAAAATACGGCAGCATGGCGCGCTCCCGGGCGCTTAACTTGCGCACTTCCTCGTAGCCCTCGACCCAGGCGCGGGCAAATTCAGGAAAACGCGGATCCTGTTCGAGGTAGGACAGCGCCGCGGCAAAGTCAAAGAGGTACCAGCAAAAGCCGGCGTCATCAAAATCTATGAGGTGCAGGCGATCGCCGTCGGCGAGGATGTTCGTGACACGCAGATCGGCGTGGATGAGTCCGAAATTTCCACTCCCGCAGCCAAACTCGTCCGTGGCCTTACGGCAGATCCCTAAGGTTTTTTCCATGATCTCCGCGCCTTGTGCATCAAGGCCCTGCGCCTCCCTCCAGCTGCCCCAGTAAGCTTGGGGCCCGAACATGGCGTCAAAGTCCCAGCGCCTGCGCGTAAACCAGGCAGGGCGCTGCCAGGCACGCGCATGAGCGTGCAGCCTGGCGGTCATCCTTCCTAGCACGCGCATCCAGTGCGCGAGATCGCTCTGCGTGAGATCGGGCTCACGGCCGTTTAATTTCTCAAAGGCCACGGCAACGCGACTCTCGCCCTCGCTCGTCTGCATGTCCACAAGGTAATCGCCGTTTACGGCTTTCACGGGCGCGGCGGTGTCGGCGGCGTGATCTTTTATCAAGGCGTTCACCCAGGCAAGCTCTGAGAGCACGGCCTCTTTTGATGAATACCCGAGGCGCTGCACCCTGATGACGATCTCTCTGCCCGATGACGGATCAGAGGCCAGAAAGGTTGCGTTCTCAGAAAGGCTGATCAGGCGCGCGGAGGCCTCAGGCCCCAGGCCCCAGTTTCCCAGCCCCGCGCCTGTCATGGCGCTGAGTTCCTGCACGGTATGCGGCTCATATGCTTTGCTCATAGCCTCTCCCAATTGTGGTGACTGTCAAAATATTGTGTTATACCTCACATATCAAAGTAGTAGTTTGACTGTGTGTAGTCAATACACTGTTGTTTTTGGTGAAAGTTCCACATTTTTGTGGCAGATTCGCTCGAAAATTTAGCAATGACTTTCTAATTGCTGTTTAATCAGGGAGATATGCGCTATGACCGAAATCAGCCGTCGTTCCATGCTTAAAGTCCTGGGCCTGGGAGCCGCCGCCGCGGCCAGTCCTTTGGCTTTGTCTTCACAGGCTCTGGCCGCCCGCGACAAAGAGCTCAACATTCTGTGCTGGGAGGGCTACAACTCCGCCCAGGTGCTCGATCCTTACCGCAAACTCACCGGCGCCACAGTCAAAGCCGAATCGGCCACCAGCGATCCGGTCATGGTGAACAAGCTGCGCGCCGGCGAGAACAAGGTGTGGGATCTCATAAACGTCAACAACGCCTGGGCGCGCCGCCAGATGTGGCCTGAGCACCTCATCAAGCCGCTGCCCAAAGAGACGTTCGAGCCGTTTTTTGAAAAGATGCTGCCTGCGTTCAAACCTCCCTACCACTGGGCCATGTCAGCAGACGGCAAAGAGCTTCTGGGCATGGCGCAGCGCTTTGGCCCTTTCAGCTTCGTCGTGAACACCGACAAGATCTCAAGGGCGACGGCCGAAGAGCAGGGCTGGAACCTCTGGGCCGAGGACAAGAAGCCGGATTTTGAGTACGGGATCTTAGAGCACGATGACTGGAACATCGCCGACACGTTCGCCATCTGCGGCATCGATCCTTTCAAAGAGCACACGGACGAGGAGTTCGAGCGCTTTACGAAGACAGCGAGGCGCGTGTTCAAATACGCCCGCGTCATCGGCGACGTGGCCGCGCTTAACATGGCGCTCGTCAACGGCGACATCGCCGCGCAGCTTGCAGGCGGCACCTACACCTCATCGCTGGCCCGCTTTGAGGGCGAGGATCAGATCTACTCGATCTCCCCCAAAGAAAACGGGTTTATGTGGGTTGAGATCACCTCAGTCGTCAACAACCCCGAGGTCTCGCCTCTGGCCGAGGACTTCTTAAAGTGGGTGCAGCAGCCTGACATCGCCCACATCGTGGCCTTTGCCGAAGGCACGTTCAACCCGGTGGCGCAGATGGGCAACCCCGAGTGCTTAAAGCTCTTTACGAAAGAAGAGCTCGACTGCCTGCAGTGGGAGACGCTCAACGAGGAGATGGCCCGCGCCCGCGCGCTCGACATCGTCCCTGACTACGACAGAGCCCACGCGATCGTCGTCGAGGCCAAGCGCCAGAGATAATCTCATCCTTCTTAAAAAAGCGGCCGCCAGGCCGCTTTTTTCTCTCCTTTTGCCCGATCTTCCACAGCCTCGCCTGTGGCGATCACCGCTTTTTTTTGCAAGACCTCAGGCATTTTTGGCAGTTTTTCTTGCTCCTTCAAAACTGCGCCGTTCCCGGCCATCTATACATAAATTATTTGAAATTCATTGTGTTAATCGATATTTACCCGTCTTGCACCCCGATGGCGATCCCGCTGCCCTGCAAAAGATCAAAGGTAAAAAAAGCGCAGTTTTTTTTATCAGGCGCCGCCGTGCGATCCAATCCCTTGGATCGGCCGTTTTTGCGCCCGCGAAGGCGATCGCCCGGCTCTTGCAGCGAACCGGTTTTATTCGGCTTGCGCGGCTCACCATTGTGATCCGCGTCAAATTTTATGTTGTATCTCCAATTTTCGGGAGGTATTTTGAGCGTGTGCAGTCAATGCACTGTTTTTAATGGTAAAAGTACCACACTTTATGACTGAGTTCCCACAAACTCCGGCATAAAAGCACTGGCAGTTACCGCCTTTAGGGAGATTTGAGTTATGCAAGATATCAGCCGCCGTTCCATGCTTAAAGTCCTGGGTCTGGGCGCCGCCGCCGCGGCAAGCCCTCTGGCCTTATCCTCAAAAGCCTTCGCCGCGCGCGACAAAGAGCTCAACATCCTGTGCTGGGAGGGCTACAACTCCGCGCAGGTGCTCGATCCTTACCGTAAGCTTACCGGCGCCGCGGTCAAGGCCGAGTCCGCCACCGACGATCCGACCATGGTCAACAAAGTCCGCGCCGGCGAGACGAAGATCTGGGACCTCATAAACCTCAACAACCCCTGGGCCCGCCGCGTGCTCTACCCCGAGGGGCTCATAAAGCCTTTGCCCAAGGATGAGTTCGAACCCTATTTTGACAAGATGCTCCCGGCGTTCAAGGCTCCGTACTCCTGGGCCCATTCGCTCGACGGCAAAGATCTGATCGGCATGGTCCAGCGCTTTGGCCCCTACAGCTTTACCGTAAACACCGACAAGATCTCCAAGGCCACGGCCGAGGACGAGGGCTGGAACCTGTGGTCTCCTGACAAGAAGCCGGATTTTGACTACGGCATCAACGAGTCCGACGACTGGAACGTGTTCCACATCTTCCTCATCGCCGGCATCGAGCCGTTCCGCAAGCACACGCCCGAGGAACTGCAGAAGTTCAGCGAGACGGCCAAGGTGCTCTTTAAGAACGCCAAGGTCGTGGGCGACGTCGCCACCATCAACCAGGCTCTGGTAAACGGCGATATCTACGCCTACGTCACCGGCGGCACCTACACCGCTTCCGTCGCCCGCGCCGACGGCGGCGATCAGATCTACTCGATCTCCCCGAAAAAAGGCGCGCTCATGTGGGTCGAGGTCACGTCAGTCGTCAACAACCCTGAGATCTCACCCTTGGCCCAGGACTTCCTCAAATGGGTGCAGAAACCTGACATCGCCCACATCGTGGCCTTTGCCGAAGGCACGTTCAACCCGGTGACCCAGATGGGCAATCCCGAGTGTTTAAAACTCTTCACGAAAGAAGAACTCAACATCATCCAGTACGACACGCTCGAGGAGGAGATGGCGCGCTGCGGCGCCTACGACATCGTCCCCGACTACGATGAGGCCCACGCCCTGATGGTCGAAGCCAAGCGCCTGAGGTAAAAGCGCTCTGAAAAGGCGGCCTTAAGGCCGCCTTTTTGTGAGATCGCGCACGTTTTCCCCGATTTTGGGCAGATGTTGCACTTTCAAAGCACAAAACCGCAAAACTTCAATATTTTTATTTAATATTCAATAAGTTCTCACAACATTTTTCAGCAGATTTTCCCAAAACACTGCACATTTTCTAAGCGAAAAGCCGCATTTTGTGGTGGTTTCAAATGCTGATGTTGTACCTCTTACATTTACGGTTTAAGGTAAAGGTAAAGCAAAACACCGTCTTTACCAATAAGCAAAATGCCGTATTGCAAACGGCTGCATCCGCGGGAGGAAAAAATGACCGATAAAAAGACCCAGGAAGATCAGGTTCCCGAAATCAAGGCCGGGGCGACACTGCTTGATCTGGTGCACGTCTGCCGCTCCTTTGACGGCGTGCCTGTCATCAAGGACGTAAACCTGCAGATCCGCAAAAACGAATTCTTCACGCTCGTCGGCCCTTCAGGCTCAGGCAAGACCACGATCCTCAAGATGCTCGCCGGCATGGATCAGCCGACGACCGGCGACATCGTCTTAGGCGGCAAGAGCATCTCAGCGCTGCCGCCTGACAAGCGCCCGACCTGCATGGTGTTCCAGTTCCTCGCGCTGTTCCCGCACATGACCGTCGGCCAGAACATCGAGTTCCCGATGCGCATCAAGGGCATTCCCCGCGACAAGCGCGTCTACCGCGCCCAGGAGCTCATGGACATGGTGGCCCTGCCTGAGAAGTACTACGACAAGAACGTCATGAAGTGCTCAGGCGGCGAGCGCCAGCGTGTCGCCATCGCCCGCGCCTTCGCCTACGATCCGGAGATCCTGCTCTTCGACGAGCCGCTGTCGGCCATAGACGCCAAGCTGCGCAAGACGCTGCAGCGCGAGTTAAAAGAACTCCACCGCAAGAGCGGCAAGACGTTCATCTACATCACGCACTCCCTCGAGGAGGCCATGTTCATGTCAGACCGCGTCGGCGTGCTGCGCTCGGGCGTGCTCGAGCAGGTCGGCACTCCGGAGGAGATCTACCGCCACCCCAACAGCTCGTTTGTGGCCTCGTTCATCGGCGACACGAACATCTTCCCGGTCAAGGCCCGCCCGCAGGGCGGCTATGAAAGCCCGGACTTCCCGGGCATGGAGATCAAGATCGCCCCGACCCCGGAACTGCTCGAAGGCAAACTCATCGTGCGCCCTGAATCCTTAAAGGTCGTCAAGGATCCCTCCGAGGCCGACAACGTGATCCGCTGCAAGCTGCGCGACTCGTTCTCTTTGGGCTCGCGCTCGCAGTACCTTTTGACGTCCGGCAAAAAGGAGATCACGCTGGAGCTGCCGCACGGGGCCTGCGGCGACGGCACCTCCGAGGTGCTGTTAGGCTGGAACGCCCAGGACGCCATCTTCGTCAAGGAGTAAGCCATGTCCGATAAAAACGCTGAAAAAATCGCGAAGCCTTCGCTGATTGCGAGGATCCAGGATCTCATAGCCTCAAAAGGCGGCCGCTGCGCCATGCCGGTGTACATCCTGATGCTGCTGGGCTTTATCGCCCCGCTCGCCATGGTCGCAGGCTTCTCCGTGGCCGAGCCTAAATCCTTTACGGCTTTCACGAGCTTCTCGCTTGCAAACTTCGCCGCGCTCTTTGAGGGCTCGGTGTGGAAGTCCTTTGCCTGGTCAATCGGCCTTGCCGCGTTCACCACGGCGATCCTTGTGCCGATCTGCTACCCCGTGGCCGTGGGCATGGTGCGCGTCTTCGGGCGCATGGGCTCTTTGGCCGTCTCCGTGCTCTCCGTGTTCCCGATGTTCGTGTCCGAGAACGTCCGCCTCTACGGCTGGATCCTCTTCTTCACAAAAAAGGGCATCTTAGACGGCACGCTGGCGCTGTTAAACGGCCAGGGGCCGGACGTGCTCTACACTCCGGGCATGACCGCTTTTGGCATGGTGTACACCTACCTGCCCTACATGCTCTTCCCGATCGTGCTGGGCGTGGCGCTCGTGCCGCCTGATCTCATCACGGCCGCGCGCGATTTGGGCGCCAGCCGTTTTCGCACCTGGCGCGAGATCGAGCTGCCTTTGGCCATGCCGGGCGTGCTCATCGGCATGCTGCTGACGTTCGTGCTCTCGGCAGGCGCCGTGGCTGAATCGAAGATCGTCGGCGGCGAGTCCGTGATGGTCGTGACCAACGAGGTCAACGTCGCCTTCAGCTACTCGCAGAACTGGCCGATGGGCGCAGCGTTCGCCGTCACGCTCACCTTCATCATCGGCGCGCTTACGATCTACGCCTTCCGCAAGATCGATCTCGACAAGATCTTAGGCCGCGCGTAAAGGAGGAATTATCATGGAAAACACCAGACAGTCTCGCGCCGCACGCGATTTCATCCGGGTCTGGACCGTCATCGTCCTGATCTTCATCTACCTGCCGGTGATCTGCGACGCGCTCTCCTCGCTCTCCAAGAGCCGTTATTTCAGCTTCCCCATCAAGCGCTGGTCCATGGACTGGTGGGTCAAGACGTTCAACTCCATGGAGATCGGCGAGCTCGTACGCAACTCGCTGGTGATCGCCTTCGCCGTGACCATCATCTCCACGGTGATCGCCTTCTGCGGCGCCCTGGCGTTCGCCCGCTATGACTGGAAAGGCAAGAAGTTCTTCCAAAAAGCCATATTGCTGCCGATCTTCTTCCCGCAGCCGGTGCTGGGGCTGGCGCTGCTGTTGTGGTTCAACTCCATCGGCGTGCCGCTTTCCTGGAAGACCGCGGCCTTTGCCCACCTCGTGTGGATCACCCCGATCGTCACCCTGGTCATCGCGATCGCCGTCTACGGCTTTGACCCCGCCCTTGAGGACGCGGCGCGCGATCTTGGCGCCAGCAGGTTCCAGATCTTCCGCATGGTGACGCTGCCGGTGCTCTGGCCGGGTGTGTGGTCAGGCATGCTCTTTGCCTTCCTGCTCTCCTGGGGCAACTTCCCGCTCTCGCTGTACACGACCGGCATCGACAACACCGTGCCTAAGTGGCTGTACTCCAAGATGGTCGCAGGCTACAGCCCCATGGTCCCGACGCTGGGCACCATGAGCACGCTCGCTGCGGCAGTCGTGATGATCGCAGGCGGCGCCGCGGTCTACTTCATCAGAAAGGCCCGCTCCCGCAACAGCTGATCTCCGAGCCGGCGCCGCGTTTTACGAGCGCCGGCAAGGATCCCCCAAAAAACTCTCAGTATAATTGGCACCTGCAACATTTAATCAGGAGGCCTGACCATGGGCCGGAAAAACGGCAAACTTACCAAATCAGAGCGCCACAATCTGATCACCGCCAAACTTCGCGGCATGCCGGCGCTGCGCGTCTCGGAACTGGCCTCGGACATCGGGGTCTCCACGGAAACCATCCGCCGCGATCTGGCAGAGCTCAACGAGCGCGGCCTGATCTCCCGCACTTACGGCGGCGCGGCGCGGCCTTTGGAGCCTGAGCCCAAGTACGCCGAGCGCGACAGCCTGTACGCGGCCGATCGCGAGCACATCGCCGCGGCGCTGTGCACGCTGATAAACGACGGCGAAGTGCTGATCATCGGCAGCGGCTCCACGACGTTCCACGCGGCCGTGCGCCTGGCCGCCGAGAAAAAGAAGCTCGTCTGCTTTACGGACAGCCCGCTCATCGCCTCGGCTCTGGCGCAAAACCCCACGTTCAAGGTGCACCTGGCGCCGGGGCTCTACAGCGATGACGAGAAATGCGTGTGGGGGGCGGAAACCGTGAACTACTTAAACGGGGTGTTCGCCAATTACGCGATCTTAGGCTGCTCGGGCTTTACGGCCGAGGGCGTGAGCAATGCCGACGCCGACATCGCGCAGACCTACCTGTGCATGGTCTCCCGCGCCTCCAAGACCATAGTCGTGGCCGACCACTCCAAGATCTGCCGCGACTCCGTCTCCGTATATGCAGGCTGGAACCGCATCAGCCGTCTCGTCACGGACATGTACCCGGCAGATGAGGAGCTTTTGGCGGCGATCCGCCGCAGCGGCACGGAGATCACCATCGCCTCAAAGGAATGGGGCGCGCTGCAGCACTAATCCACAAAATAAAAGCGCCAAAATAAAAGCGCCGGGCGGTTCTAAAGCCGCCCGGCGCTTTTTTGCCCAAAATCAGGCGAAAGGATCGCTGAGCATGATGGTCTGGCCGCGCTCAGGGCCCGTGGAGAGGATCGCGACTTTCACGCCGGAGAGTTCCTCAAGGCGCCTGATGTATTTTTGCGCGTTTAAAGGCAGTTTATCCCAGGAGGTGATCCCGAACGTGCTGCTCTTCCAGCCTTCCATGGTCTCGTAGACCGGCTCCACGCCTTCATAATCAAAGCCTGAGAACGGCGGGAGCGTCGTGACCGAGCCGTCCGGATGGCGGTAGGCCGTGCAGATCTTCACCTCATCGAGATCGTCTAAGACGTCGAGCTTCATGAGCGCCAGGCCTGAGAGCGAATTGAGCACGGCGCTGCGGTGCATGGCCACGGCGTCAAACCAGCCGGTGCGGCGCGGGCGCCCGGTCACGGCGCCAAACTCCTTGCCGCGCTGGCGGATGTGCTCGCCGGTCTCGTCTTTAAGCTCCGTAGGATACGGGCCGCCGCCTACGCGGGTCGTGTAGACCTTGGCAATGCCCAGCACGTAATCGACAGCCAGCGGGCCGGCGCCGGAGCCGGTGACACAGCCGCCTGCGGTCGTGTTAGAGGACGTGACATAAGGGTAGGTGCCAAAGTCGATGTCAAGGAACGTGCCCTGGGCGCCTTCAAAGAGGATCTTTTTGCCCTCGGCGCGAGCGCGGGCGAGGATGTCGGAGACGTCCCCTTCCATCTTCAGCAAACGCTCACGGTAGCCTTCAACCTGCTCCATGACCGACTCAAAAGAAACCTCAGGGGCATGGAAGTAATTTTTGAGCATGAAGTTGCGGTAGTCGAGCAGGCGCTTTAATTTTTCCGTGAAGTAATCCATGTGCCTGAGATCGCCTACGCGCACGCCGCGGCGGGCCACCTTGTCCTCATAGCACGGGCCAATGCCGCGGCCGGTAGTGCCGATGGCGCCCTTGCCGCGGGCGGCCTCGGAAGCTTTGTCTATGGCAGGATGGATCGGCAGCAGCAGCGAGCAGGAGCCGTTGACGGTGATGCGCTCCTCGGCGTCCGGGATCCCGGCCGCCTTGAGCTCGGCGATCTCCTCAAACAGCGCCACGGGGTTGACGACGACGCCTGAGCCGATGAGGCAGCGGCATTCAGGGTGCATGATCCCCGAGGGGACGAGGCGGACGACGACTTTTTTGTCGCCGACCACCAGCGTGTGGCCGGCGTTGTTGCCGCCCTGGCTGCGCACGACCACATTAGCCTTGGAAGTCAGGAGATCGGCGATCTTGCCCTTGCCTTCATCGCCCCACTGGGTGCCGAGCACAATCACGTTCTTAGGCATTTTTGATATTTCCTCATAACCCCGGTGCTGCCGGGGCAGTTACTGACAATAAATTCCCCATTTAAAATCCCGCCGCGGCGGGATTTTAAAGTTATTTAAGGATGCTGCGGATGCTGGGCACCCTTGCCGTCAAAGCTGCCGAAGAAGCGGAAGAAGTCGCTGTCCGGCTTTAAGACCAGCACGTCGCGGCCCTTGGTCATGGAACTGCGGTAAGCGTCCATGGAGCGCAGGAACTCAAAGAGCTCAGGGCTGCGGGTGTAGGCGTCGGCGTAGATCTTCACGGCCTCGGCGTCACCGTCGCCGCGCAGCGTGCGCGAGGCTTTCTCGGCCTCGGCGATCTTGACGGTCACCTCGCGGTCGGCCTGGGCGCGGATGGCCTCGGCGTCCTTGCGGCCCTGGGAGCGGTGGAGCTTGGCCACGGCGTCACGCTCGGCGCGCATGCGCTGATAGATGGAGTTTGAGACCTCAGGCGGGAGGTTGATCTGCTTGATGCGCACGTCAACGATGCTCACGCCCAGATCACGGGCCGAGGAGCCGATGTCATGCAGCGCGTTCTGCATGACCTCGTCGCGCTTTGTCGAGCCCATGACGGTGGTGTCATCGGCCCTGGCGCTGTCAAACTCGTCCTCCGTCTGCTCGGAGTCCTGCCCCGAGACGATCTCGTGGATGGTCAGGCGGCCGATCTGCGAGCGCAGGGAGTTGTTGATCTTGCGGGAGAGCAGTTCCTCGGCCTGCTGGCGGTTGCCGCCGGCGGTCGTGAGGTAATACGTCGCCGCGTCCTCGATGCGCCATTTGACGTAGGAGTCGATGATCACGTCCTTCTTCTCGGAGGTGACGAAGCGATTGGCGCTCTGATCTATGGTCTGCAGCCTTGAATCGAGGATCTTCACCTTGTCGATAAACGGGACTTTAAAGTGCAGCCCCGGCTGCATCACTTCAAGTTTGGCATCCGAGCCGCGCAGCACTTTGCCAAAACGGGTGACGATGCCGACCTGGCCCTCGGTCACCACATAGAGGGCGTTAAAGAGCACGAAGCCTAAAACGAGGAGGCCTGCGATCAGGAAATTCAGGGTGTTGTTTCTCATGTTTAAACCTCCTCAGTTCCTCTGGCCGTAACCCGTGCCGTTAAGCGGAGGGTAGCCGCGGCGCTGCGCCTTTTGCTCCGTATCCTGGCTCTGGGTGCTGCTGCGCTGCGCGCTTTCGGCGGCTTTCTTTAAAGCCTCCTCGCGCAGTTCGGAGACCGACGCGTCGTCCCCGCCGCTCTCCTCCCCCTGCTCGAGATCTTTGGGCAGCGGCAGGTAAATGACCGGCGACGTGCCCTCCGGCGTATCGAGGATCACCTTGCGCGACTTGCCCATGACCTGTTCCATGGTCTCAAAGTAGATACGCTGGCGCGTGATCTCCGGGGCTTTTTCATACTCAGGCAGCACTTTCTCAAAGCGCGCCACCTCGCCCTGAGCGTTTAACACGACCTGCGAGCGGTAGGCCTCGGCCTCCTGGCGGATGCGCTGCACCTTGCCGTCGGCTTTGGGCAGCACCTCGTTGGCGTAGGCCTCGGCCTCGCGTTTGTAGCGCTGCTCGTCCTCCTGCGCGGAGATGGCGTCATCGAATGCCGCCTTGACCTGATCCGGGGCGCGGGCGGGCAGGAAGTTCACGTCGACGATGGAAAGGCCGGTGTTATAAGGCTCGATGATCGACGTTAAGAGCTCGCGGGTGTTCTGGCGCACCATCTCGCGGCCTGAGGTGAGGATGTCATCCATGAGCGTATGGCCGATGACATAGCGCAGCGCGCTGTCCGTGGCCTCCAGCAGCGTATGGTCAGGATCGGTGGTCGAGTAGAGGTATTTGATCGGATCGGAGATACGGTACTGGACGTCCATCTCCACGATCACGACGTTCTCGTCCTGCGTCAGCATGGTGCCTGAGGACTGCAGGGCGCGCACCTGCTCGATGTCGACGACGTTCACGCTGTCGACAACCGGGATCTTCCAACGCAATCCCGGATCCGAGACGTCATAGATCTTGCCAAAGCGCAGCACCACGCCGCGCTCGGCCTCGCGCACGGTGTAAAAGCCCGACACGACGATGCCGGCGATCACCAGGCCTGCAACTGCGCCCACAAACGAGCCCGGGCTGCGTTTTTTGCCGCTGCCGCGCCCGCGCCCCTGTCCGAAAACCTTCTTTAAAAAGCCCAGCACCGCGGCGAGCGGATCGCTGTCATTGCGCGGCGGGTTGTCGCGCCCCCAGGGATCTTTCTCCGGCTCGTTCCCGCTGTCATCCCGGCTGTGACGCGGCGCGTTCCAGCCCATGGCATCAAGGTTAGGTTCTTTCATTGACTGTCTCGTGTTCCTAGTCTGCAAAAAACTGCAAAGGGGTTTGCCCCGGCAGGGCAAAATAAGATTGTAACGCTTTAAGGCACGCTGTCGAAATCAAACCCGGAGCTGCGCACCCACGGCGCGCTTCCCTGGCAGCACGCGCGCAGCGCGCCCTGCGACAGCTTGTCGATGCGCCCGGCCTCATCAGGATCTATGCGCACCTCAAGGAGGCAGCAGCCGTCATCGCCATAGCGCTCGGACTCGACGGCCCCGGCCTCATACAAAAGCGCCCTGAGCCTGCCGGGCATGCCGGCTTTTATCTTAACAGCAAACGCGCATTTTTCCTGAGAGAGCAGTTCGCCCACGGCCTCAAGCAGCGCATCCGTGCCCTCGCCGGTCGCGGCGCTCACGTGCACGCGCGCCGCCTGGCCGCCGTCGCCGCGCACAATGCCGTATGCAGAGCCAGGGACGAGATCGCTTTTGTTGTAAACCATGAGCACGGGGACATCACCTGCGCCCACCTGCGAGAGCACCGAGTTTACGGAGGCGATGTTCTCCTCGCGCCTGGGGTCTGAGGCGTCCACCACATGCAGCAGCAGCGTCGCCTGCGCCGTCTCCTCAAGCGTCGAGTGGAACGCGGCTATGAGATCGTGCGGCAGGTGGCGGATAAAGCCTACGGTGTCGGCGAAGATCACTTTGCCCGTGTTTTTAAGCTCCAGCGTGCGCAGCGTCGGATCGAGCGTGGCAAAGAGCTGATCGGCCACATAGACCTGAGAGGAGGTGAGGCGGTTGAAGAGCGTGGACTTGCCGGCATTCGTGTAGCCGACAAACGAGACCACCGGCACCTGGTTGCGGCGCCGCAGCGCGCGGTTCTGGCCGCGGCGGCGCTCGACGGAGCCCAGTTCTTCCTTGACGGCGGCGATGCGCTCGCGCAGGGCGCGGCGGTCAAGCTCGATCTGGGTCTCGCCCGGGCCGCCGCGCAGGCCGAAGCCGCCTTTTTGGCGCTCTAAGTGCGTCCAGCCGCGCACCAGGCGCGCCTGCTCATACTGCAGCCGCGCCAGTTCGACCTGGAGCTTGCCTTCATAGGTGCGGGCGCGCTGGGCAAAAATAAGCAGGATCAGGGCGATGCGATCCATGACGCGCACGCCCAGGGCTTTTTCGAGATTGCGCTCCTGCGCCGGAGACAGGCGGGAGTTGAAGATCACCGCGGAGGCCTCGGCGGCGAGGACCGCCGACTTTACCTCCTCGGTCTTGCCCGTCCCGATAAAGTACGCGGGATCAGGCGCATCGCGGCTGCAGGTGACGCATTGCGCGACGCTCGCGCCCGCGGTTTGCGCAAGCCTTACAAGTTCCTGCAGATCTTCGCGGGATTCCTCTTTGGGAAGTTCCACGTGCACGAGCACGGTCTTTCCCAAAGATTCGATCTGAGGATCCTGCATAAAGGGAGATTAAGGATGCGCTTACGCTTCAGCAGCGGGGGCGCTTTCCTGCTCTTTGGCCTCTTTGGCGCCTTCTTCGGCGGGAGCGGCGCTCACGCTGACGGCGCGCGCCGGCACGATGGTGGAAATGGCGTGCTTGTAAACCATCTGGCTCACCTGGTTTTTCAGCAGCACCACGAACTGGTCAAAAGACTCGATCTGCCCCTGCAGCTTGATGCCGTTGACCAGGTAAATAGAGACCTGGATGTGCTCACGGCGCAGAGCGTTCAGAAAAGGATCCTGTAATGACTGAACTTTAGCCATAATTTTGATACCGTCGCTTAATAGTAGTTATTGTTAAAAAAATGCACAGCTCAATTTCGGCGCACGCCCTTGGGAGCGTTTAATCCGCAGGCGCCAATACACCGGCATAAAGCGTCTGGCCGGGGTGCGGCAGCGGGTGTCTTTCGTTCGCGTTCGGCGCACGCCCTCCCGTGACCGAAACCACCTTGACGCAATTATAGCGCATCTGAGGATTTTGCATGTTAAGGCATACAAGTCATGCAAGCAATAAATCAGGCGGAAACAAAAATGCCTGCGTAAGCCGTCAGGCCAGGAGATCGCGTGCCATCGCCAGGGCGCGGGCGGCGTTTGCGCCATCGCCGGGAGCCATGCACACACGGCGGATCCCGCCGCTGTGTGCAAGCGCCCCGCGCAGCCAGGTCATCTGGTGCTTGGCAAGGTGCGCCGTGGCGATCACAGCGCGCTCGGTCATCTCCTCATAGCTGAGTTTTCCGTCCAGATATTCCCAGCACTGGCGGTAGCCCACGGCGCGCATTGAGGGCAGATCAGGGGACAGATCGCCGCGCGCGCGCAGCGAGACCACCTCGTCCAAAAGCCCGTCATCGAGCATTTTGAGGAAGCGCGCGCGGATCTGCACACGCAGTTTCTCCCGGCTCTGCTCAGGCATGAGCACGATCTCCTCGCGCAAAAACGGGCACTGATCGCCGCGCCCTGCAAAAAACGCGCTCATGGGAGTGCCCGTCATCTCATAAACCTCGAGCGCCCGGGAGATCCGCTGGCGATCGTTGGGAGAGAGCCTTGAGGCCGTCACGGGATCTTTTCTCTCAAGCTCAGCATGCAGCGCCGGCCAGCCCAGCTCCTGCGCCCTGGCGGCAATGAGCGCGCGCACTTTGAGATCCGTGGGCGGCAGCGGCGAAAGCCCGTCGCTTAGGGCTTTGTAGTACATCATGGTGCCACCGCAGATCACCGGCAGGCGGCCGCGCGCGCAGATCTCGCCGACAAGCCTCACGCAGTCGCTGCGAAACTGCGCCGCGCTGTAGCTCTCGGAGGGATCGATGATGTCGATGAGGTGGTGCGGGCAGGCCGCGCGCTCTGCCGCCGTCGGTTTGGCCGTGCCGATGTCCATGCCGCGGTACACGAGCGCCGAATCCAGGCTGATGATCTCACAGGGGATTTTGGCGGCAAGTTCGAGGGCCAGCGACGTCTTGCCCGTGGCGGTGGGGCCCAGGATGATCAGGGCGCGCTCCGTGCTCATTCGCGCCCCTCAAGCGCCAGCGCCTGCTCGCTAAGGCGCAGATCGCAGGCACCGTGCCCCAAAAGCGCTTTTAAAAGCTCCGCGCCTTCTTCTGAGGCAAACAGCTTTTCGGCCTCGGATGCCTGGCAGGGCTCGGCGTTTTTTGCCAGGGCCACGGCCTCAGAGAGCTGGCGGGGGCACACGCCCTGTTGCAGATCCGCAGAGGCGGCCATCACCGAGAAGGCGCGCATGGAAAATGCGGCCAGATCGCAGCCGCGCAGTTCCTCCGGGACTTTCCTGAGCACGACGGCGCTCTTTTGGCATTCAAGCTCAAAGCCGCAGCGCCGCGCCGAGTCCGGGGCTTTTTTCAGGGCTTTTAACACCGCAGGCGGCACGCGCACGGAAAAAGGCATGATGAGCTCAAACGAGGCCACGCTGCCTGAGGCCACCTCGCGCTCGTAGGCGCGGCAGCGCAGCTCATCGCGCAGCGCTTTTAAAGACACAAGGTAAAAGCGCCCGCCCAGGCGCACGAGCGCCGTGCCGGGCACGGGCTCGGCGAGCACGCAGCGCGGAGCCTGAGGCGCCGCAGGCTCAGTTACCGCCATGTCCGCGGTGTCAGAGGGTGAGCCGGCGCCCAGGCGCGCGTTAAACACGGCGCTGCGCTCTCTGACGCGCCTGAGATAGTTTTCACCCGCGAGCGCGGCCTGAGGCCGCGGCGCGGCGCTGAAACTCCCCTGCCCGTCGGGGAATTCAGGAAGGGCCGAGGGCTCGGAAGCGAAGATCGCACTTGCAGGGGCAGGTTCCGGCGCATCCGCGGGAGCTGCCGGCGCGGCAATTTCCGGGGCGCTCTCAGGCCCTTCAAAGCGCAGCGGCGCGCTTTGGGTGTCATCAAAGCCTTTTAAGGCCTCAAGCACGGCCCCGGAGATGAGATCGTGCACGGCCGTGGCGTTGCGAAAGCGCACCTCGTCCTTGCGCGGGTGCACGTTGACATCGACGTCATGGGGATCGCAGCTTAAGTAGAGCACGCAGCGGGGGCAGGCGCGCTGCCCGCTCCAGGAGGCGCAGGCCTCGCGCACCGCATGCACGGCCAGACGGTCGGCTATGGGGCGGCCGTTTAAAAACAAAAAACATTTCTCGCTGCCGCCGGCGCTCTGATCGCCAGGCGGCAGGATGATCCCGCGGATCTGAAGCGCCGGATCGTCGCAGCGCACTTCCATGCACTCCTCGGAAAACTCCCCGCCGGCGAGCAGCGACAGCCTGCGCATGCGCGTCTTGTGATCCGAAGCGGGCGCGCCTTTTACCTTTATGAGGCTGCGGCCGTCTGAGATGAGCTCAAAGCCGATCTCCGGGTGGGCGAGCGCGCAGCGCACGAACACATCGCGGATACGCGCAAGTTCCGTGCGGTCTGACTTTAAAAAGCGCCGGCGCGCCGGGGTGTTGAAGAACAGCTCGCGCGCCTCGACGCTCGTGCCCACGCCATGCGGGGCCGGCAGCAGCACCGGATCCATGTCCTGGCCCTCGCAGCTTGCCTGAAAGCCGTCACTCTCATCCTGGGTGCGCGAGGTCAGCGTGAGCTTTGAGACCGCGGCGATGGAAGCCAGAGCCTCGCCGCGAAAGCCTAAGGTGGAGATGGCCTCGAGATCCTCTTCTGTCGCGATCTTCGAAGTCGCGTGCGGGGCGAGCGCCAAAGGCAGCTCGTCGCGGGGAATGCCGCAGCCGTCATCGCGCACGGCGATGAGCACCCGCCCGGCCCCTTCGATCTCGCAGCGGATGTTTGAAGCGCCGGCGTCCACGGAGTTTTCCAAAAGCTCTTTTACCGCCGAGCACGGGCGCTCCACCACCTCGCCTGCGGCTATCTGGCCTGCGAGCCTGACGCTGAGCCTGCGGATGGTCATTTGGGCACCTTGAGCTTCTGACCAGGCACGACCGTGTCGGATTTAAGCCCGTTTAAACGCTTGAGCTCGGCGACCGTCGTGCCGTGGCGCGCGGCGATGAGGCTCAGGTATTCGCCTTTTTTCACCTTCACGGTCTCATACTGCCCGCTTTGCGCGCTGCGCTGCGCGCTCTCGCGCCGCGATTGCAGGTTCTTAAGCGGGTTTTGCTCGTAATAGTCCTGGATCCCTTTGAAGATCCGGTAGGCCATCTGCTTTTGGTAGTTCGGCTGGTTTAACTGCACCTCTTCGCTGCGGTTTGACAGGAAGCCGGTCTCGATCAAAAGCGAGGGAATGTCCGGGGCCTTGAGCACTGCAAGCGAGGCGTAGATCGGCCGCGATTTGTAGACCCGCGTGAATCTGCCGACGCTGCGGATGATGGCCGAGGCCAGATCGTAGCCCTCGGCGCGGGTGTTCTGGGAGGACATGTCAAGCACGGTCGCCTCAAGATAATGGTTGCCGCTGCTGCCTGATTCCTTGATCACGCGCCCGGCGCCGCCGATGAGCGAGCCGCTGCCGCCGTCCCGTAAAATCTTGCCGTTCTCTCGCTGCGCGCGGTTTGAGGAGAGCAGCAGCACGGAAAGCCCGCGCGCCGTGGTGCTGCCGGGCGTGGAGTTGCAGTGCACGGAGATGAGCAGATCCGCTTTATGGCGGCGGGCTATGGCCGAGCGGGCGTCCAGCGAGACGAAACGGTCGGAACTGCGCGTGAGCACGGCGCGCAGGCGCGGATCGGAGTTTATGTACTGCACCAGCGATTTTGAAATGGCCAGCGCCACGTTTTTCTCGCGCACGCCGCGGCGGCTGATGGCACCGGGATCTTTGCCGCCGTGCCCCGGATCTATGGCGATGACAAAAGGTCTTGCCACCGCAGCCACTTCGACGGCTTTAGGGGGCGCCGCGGTGTCATGCACCGTTTCCTGATCGTTTTTGCCCGCAGCGTCTGAGGGAGTCTCGTCCTGCTCGCGCGCGAAGTCGGCGCGCAGCTGCCTCACCGCTTTGTCATAGGCGGTGGCCTGCGCGGGCGTCATGCTGCGCAGCCCGTCCGAGCCCGGCGTTGAGTACTGCAAGAACAGCCGCTGTTCCAAATCTTTGAGCGTCTGCGAATCATCGGGGGATCCCGCGGGCGCGTCGGCGCGGCGCACCGTTTTGCCCGAATCCGCCTTCCCGGCCTCGGATACGCCGCTGTGCGCGAAATCGGCCACGAGGCGCCAGTCGGGATTGCCGTCGCGCGGGGAGAGCAGGAAAGCGTGCGGGGCGCCGCAGCGCGAGGAGTCGAAAGTGTAGACAGCCTGTTTTCCCGAGGCTTTGGCCTTCACGCTTTTTAAGCAGGAGCTTTTGCCCGGGGATGGAACGGCAGGCGCTTTGCGCGCGTTGTCGAGATCGTTTAGCTTAAGCTCAAAGCGCCCGTCTTTGAGCGTCGTGCCTTTCCAGGAAATTTTCCCTGAAAGATCAAAAACCACGCGAGTTTTATCCGTGTTGGCAAACGAGCGCGCGGACTTAAGCTGCGCGCCTTGGACCTGAGCGCAGCACAGAGCCGCAGCCGCCAAAAGCGGCAGGGCCTTTATGAGCGCGCGCATTCTGATCAAACCGGGGCCTTTAAAAATTCAGGTGAGACAAGCTGTGACAGCGCGGATCTTAACACAGCGCGCCTAAAGCCCCGGCCGCAGCAAAGCTCCAATGTAAGATCGGGCTCAGGCAGCCGCCCGCCGGCGCGATCCGGCCATTCTATGAGGCAGAGCGCTGATTTGGCGAAATAATCGCGGATCCCCATATATTCAAGCTCCTCGGGATCCTGCAGGCGGTACAGATCAAAGTGGAAGATCTCAAAGCCGTCAAAGGCGTAGCTCTCCACCAGGGTGTAAGTAGGCGAGCGCACCGCGCCCTCAAAGCCCAGCGCGCGCAGCAGCCCGCGCGTGAACGTCGTCTTGCCCGCCCCAAGGTCGCCTTGCAGGTACACGCACAGGGCGCGCGGCAGCGCGCCGGCGCGCTCTTTGAGCGGCGCTGCGAGCGCCGCGCCCAGCGCCAGCGTCTGCTCCTCGCCCGTTAAAGTCAGCTCACGCTCTTCCATTGACGAGCCTCCTGATGTCCTGTTCCAGATCCAAAGGCAGCGTGCCCGCCGCGCCGCAGCGCTCCTCGGCAAGCTCGCCGGCCCGGCCGTGAATGCAGGCCCCGAACACCGCGGCCTGGGAAAGCGAGAGTTCCCCACAGGCGAGCGCGGCGATGATCCCGGTTAACAGATCGCCCATGCCGCCTGAGGCCAGGGCCGGCGATCCCGAGGAGATCACCGTAAGGCGCCGCCCGTCGGCGATGACCGTGCCCGCGCCTTTTAGCAGCGCGACACCGCCGTAGCGCTTTTGCAGCTCGAAAGCCGCGCGCAGGCGATCCCCCTGCACCGAGGCGACGTCAGTGTCCAAAAGCCTTGCCGCCTCGCCCGGGTGCGGGGTGATGATGCGGTTTGGGCAAAAGTCGGGATCTTTTGCCAAAATGTTTAAGGCGTCGGCGTCAAACACGCAGGGGCGGCCGCTGTCGCCTGAGAGCGCCACCAGCTCCCGCGCGCGCTGCGACTGCCCCAGCCCCGGACCGACCGCGACAGTGTCGCACCACGAAAGCGCCGCCTCCACGGCCGTGTCGTCATTGAAATCCACGGTCATGAGCTCGGGGTGCACGGCGTTGGCCGCCGCGATGGTTGCAGGCGCCGTGGCCAGCTTTACGAGCCCCGCCCCGGCGCGCAGCGCCCCCGTGCCGGCGATCGCGGCCGCCCCGCCCATGCCGAAGGCTCCGGCGATGATCAGCACTTTGCCGTTGTCGCCCTTGTTGCAGCAGCGCGGCCTTGAGGGCAGATCCGGGATGATGTCCGCGTAGCCCTGGCGCACGATCGCGGGAAGGCCGTCTTCCTGTTTGGCGTGCAGCGCCTGCGCGTCCGCCCCCAAAGGATCAAAGAGCACCTTGCCGGTGTAATCTGCGGCCTCGCCGGTAAAGAGCCCGGGCTTTAAGGCCAGCATGCACACGGTGGCGTAAGCGCTCACGCAGTCGCCGGGCACGGCGCCGGTGTCGGCCGTCAGACCTGAGGGCACGTCGGCTGAGAACACCGGAACGCGGGAGCGGTTTATAAACGCGATCCACTCAGAGAGCGGCGCGCGCGGGGCGCTGGAGATCCCCGTGCCCAAAAGCGCGTCTATGATGGCGTCAGGCCTGAGATCGCTCTCTTTGGGCAGCGCACCCTCGGCCACCCCGCCCTGGGCGCGAAAGAACTCGGCGGCCGTGGCCGCCTCGGTGCGCGGATGCGGCTCCCCCGCGGCGAACAGCCGCACCGCAAAGCCGCGGCGCAGCAGCAGCGCCGCGGCCTCATAGCCGTCGCCGCCGTTGTTGCCGCGGCCTGCGAACACCCAGCATGACGAAGCCCTCGGCAGGCTGCGCGCGACAGCATCCGCCAGCGCCGCGCCGGCCTTTTCCATGAGATCGAAGCAATGCCCGTTGTGATCGGCAGCCCAGGCCGCCTCGATCGCTTTTACCTGCGCTGAGGTGTACATCCTGTAAGGGAGCGCTGACATAATCCTGATCCTCCGTGAACGCCTTCATTCTAGCAACAATCAGCCCCGCGCCCGGCGCCTTTGCCGCCGCGCGTTTTCTGATCGTTTGTGATCAATGGCGCAGCCGCAGACGGCCGCGCGCGTCTGCGGGCGCGATTCTGCTATCTTAAATGCAGGATCAGGAAAAACATCACGGAGCGCATCTATGCAAATTCTAGGCGTTGACATCGGCGGCACCGGCATCAAAGGCGCGGTGGTCGAGACCTCGACAGGCGAACTCGTCACCGAGAGGGAACGCATCCTCACCCCGCACCCGGCCACGCCTGAGGCGGTGGCCGACACGCTGTGCAGGCTTATAGACAAAATCGGCTTTAAAGGCCCGGTGGGCTGCGGCTTCCCGGCGCGCATCATCAACGGCACCGTGCTCACGGCGAGCAACATCGACAAGAGCTGGGTTAACGTGCCCATAGAGCAGCTGTTTAAGGAGAAGACCGGACGCGAGGTCTACGCGGCCAACGACGCCGATGTCGCAGGGCTGTGCGAGCTCGAGTGCGGCGCGGCCAAAGGCGTCACCGGCAGCATCATCTTCCTGACGATCGGCACCGGCATCGGCTCGGCGCTGTTCATGAACGGCCAAATGTACCCGAACACGGAGCTGGGGCAGCTGGAGTACAAAGGCGGGCCTGGCGAGAAGTACTGCTCAGGCGCCGTAAAAGAGAAAGAGGATCTCAAGTGGAAGGCCTGGGGCAAGCGCTTTAACGGCTACCTCAAATACGTCGACTACCTCTTAAAGCCCGATCTCTTCGTGTTAGGCGGCGGCGCCTCCAAGAAATTTGAGAAATTCCGCGAAGAGCTCGATTCGGGCATCCGCGTCATTCCGGCGCAGCACTTAAACAGCGCCGGCATCATCGGCGCCGCCCTCTACTGCGAGCGCCGCCTCAAAGGCGTCAGCAGGTTTTAGGCTACAGAGGCTCTATGGCCTCAAGGCGCATCTGCAGCCGCTCCGTACCCTGGTAGCGGTTGACCTCAAGCGCGTACACGGCCCTCACCCGGACCCCCGGGGTGAGGGCTTTTTCGCGCACCTGGGCGCGAAAGCGGATCGCCTGCACCCGGCGCCCGTCGGACCCGGTCAGGGCAAAGCGCAGATGGCGGTTTTGGATGGGGCGCACCTCTGAGATTTCAAAATTCCCGTCAAACAGCGGCTCGGGGAACCCCTCGCCCCACGGGCCCAGATCTTCAAGCGCCCTGGCAAACTGCAAACTGAAATGATCAGGCGGCAGCTCGCCGTCCGTCTCCAGCACGCTCTCCTCGGGATCCTGCCTGAAGGCGGCGGCGTATTTTGCAAAAGCGGCGCGGAATTCCTCAAGCGACTCCTCGGCGATCGTCGCGCCGGCGGCCATGGCATGGCCGCCCCCTGCCAACAGCAGCCCCGGGTGCTCCTGCCCCATGCGCTTTAAGATCTCGCCCAAAGGCACGCCCAGCACGGAGCGCGCCGAGCCGCGCAGCGCGCCGTTTTGGCGCGAGAACACAAAGCAGGGCACGCCGCAGCTGTCTTTGACCTTGCCGGCGATGAGCCCGGTGATCCCGCACAGCCACCCAGGGCGGTAGAGCGTCAGCGCCCCGCCTGAGCCGCCGCCCTGGGACTGCGCGTCCTCCAGGGCTTCTTTTAAGAACACCTTCTCAAAATCCCCGCGGCGGCGGTTGCACAGATCAAGGCGCTGCGACAGCTCCTCGGCTTTTGCCGGATCGTCGGTAAGCAGCAGTTCCAGCGCCGGGTTGCCCTCGATGCGGATGCGCCCGGCGGCGTTCAGGCGCGGGCAGAGCTCAAAGCTGATGGCGTGGGGATCGAGCGTGTCGAGGCTGCAGCGGGTGCGCGCGCACAAAGCCCGGATCCCGGCGCCGGCGCGGCCCTGGCGCAGCCGTGAGAGCCCGCCTGCCACGAGGCGGCGGTTGTTGGGGTCAAAAGGCACGACATCGCCTACGGTCCCCAGCGCCACAAGCCCGAGGAAATCGGCCATGACCGGGCGCGGGCGGCTGTGGTAAAAGCCTCGTTCATCGAGGCAGGCGCGCACGGCGCTTAAGACATAAAACAGCACGCCGGCCCCGCACAGGGCGCGGGAGGGGAAAGCACTGTCAGGGCGCTTGGGATCGACGACAGCCAGCGCTTTGGGCAGCTGCGCGCCGCACTCGTGGTGATCGGTGATGACCAGTTTTATCCCGATCCCTGCGGCTTTTTCGGCGGCCTCATGGCAGCTGATGCCGTTGTCGACGGTGAGGATGAGTCCGACGCCCTGAGCGGCGGCGGCGGCGACTTCATCAGGCGAGAGCCCGTAGCCCCCTTCATAGCGCGAGGGCACGCGGCAGCTTACCTGATCCGCCGCGCAGCCCAGCGCCCTGAGCGCGCGCACGCCCAAAGCCGCCCCGGTCATGCCGTCGACATCATAGTCGCCAAACACCAGGATCTTCACGCCGCCTGAGACGGCATCGGCCACAGCGGATGCGGCCTTTTCTATATCAGGCAAGGTGCGGTAGTGCGCCAGGCCCGCGAGATCGCACCCGGCGTCTTGAGCGCTTTTGATCCCGCGGCTTGCCAGGATCTGCCTTATCAGGGCGTCGTCTATGTCTTTGAGCGCCGCGTCATCGGCGTGCGCCCGCCTTGCAATCTTCACTTAAATCCCTCCGGCGCCCCATGATAGCAAAGACCGCGCCTGAGCGCGCTCAGGCGCAAAGGCGCGCTTTTGGTAAAATCACGCCTGGGGGTAAGGCAATGACATCCGGATACTCGCTTGCAGGCTTTGAACGGCGCAGCCTGATGCTGCTGCTGCCCCTTTTGTGCCTGGCGCTTTTCTCCTCCGCGCTCGATCCCCGCATCCCCCAGTATTTTTCAGACGCGGCGCGGCCGGTGCTGTTAAATATAGCAGGCATATGTTTTTCAGCGTTTTTCTGCCTGTTTGCCGCGCTTTTGATCCCCGCCTCCAGACGCTTTATCCAGCTTTTTTGCGTGCTCACGGCCTTCGCGCTGCTCACTTTTGCCGATCTGCGCTCTGACAGCCGCTTTTTTTACTGCCACACGGCCAGCATGCTCTCCTCGCTCTCGGCGGCCCTGGTCTTCCTGCCCGGGGACAGAGGGCGCGGCCGCAGCGGCCCAGGGCTGCTGCCGCAGATGTTCTTCGCGCTGCTGCTGCCTCTGATGGTAAGCCATTTGCTGCAGACCATGCTCACGGCGCTGCGCGATTTCATCAGCCTCACGTTCGCCTCAGGCTTTGTCAACACGGTGCTCGCTGCGGCCGTCGTGCCCTGCTTTGCCCTCATGCAGACCATGGGGATGCCCGGGATCATCAGCTCCGTGCAGTCGCTGCAGTATCCGGATCTCCACCTGATGTGCGTCCCCGGCGCCGTGGCGCTTACCGATCTCGTGTCGCTGCCGGCGCTGCTTTTGGCCGCCGCAGTGTTCCGCCGGGGCGGGAAGCGGCTGTTCCTCGTCATTTTGGGCTTCATGGCCGCGCTCACGTCGCACATCGGCAGCTGCGTGTCCGTGGAACTGGCGATCGTGCTGCTGTTCTTCCCGGGCGTGTTCGTGCTGCTGATGATCTCATCGCTCTTAAACTACGCCATGGCGCTGTTTGCCCAGTGCGACACCCTCACGAACTTCTTCCTGCTCTACCAGCCTGATCTGCAGCTTCTGCCCGTCAACCTCTTTTTGCTCGATGCAGGCGATCGCCTGTGCATCGCCGGCGCGGCGCTCATCCCCCCGCTGCTCCTGACGGCGCTCCAGTTCGTCCGCACCCGCCGCGCCGCCATGCTGCAGCGCCAGCGCCGCGCCAAAGACCGCGGCTTTGCCATCACGCCGCGCAGCAGTCCCGATCTCATCGCGCTTACGGTGCTGCGCGCCTGCGGAGGGCTGTCAAACCTCGTGCGCGTCAACCGCCAGGGCCGCGAGCTCATGCTCGAGCCTTTAAGCCTCGAGGCTGTGTCGCTCGAGGCGATCGCCCCGGTCCTAAGGCGCAGGCCGCGCCTGGAGCGCCGCCGCGGTTTCATCGTCTGCGATTTGGGCGAGAACTGCTCGGTGGTGGCGCTGCGCCTTGAAAACCTCATCGCCCAAAGCGGGGCGGCGGCTGCCGCCCCGCAGGGCACCCAGGATTTCTCCATCCGGGATTTCCTCATCCAAAAACACCAGCGCACGAAAGGAGCTAACCGCAATGGCCGCGAACGACACATGGACGCAGATCAAGCTGCGCACGGACAAGAACCTCTCTGACACTGCAGCCGATCTTTTAGAGCAGTTAGGCGCGCTCAGCGTGACATTTGAGGACGCCGAGGACAGCCCGATCCTCGAGCCGCGCCCGGGCGAGCGGCGCCTGTGGCCGCATGTCGTCGTCACCGGGCTGTTCGCCCAGGGCACGGATCCTGAGCCCATCCTCAGCGCGCTGCGCGCGATTTTGGGCGATCACATCCCCATGGCCGCCGTTTCGCTTGAGGACAAAAACTGGATCCGCGCCTGGATGGATCAGTTCAAGCCCATAAAATGCGGCCGCAGGCTGTGGATCTGCCCGTCATGGCTGCACGTCGGCGAGCCGGGCTCTGTCGTCGTCATGCTCGATCCCGGCCTGGCCTTCGGCACCGGCACGCATCCGACGACCTGGCTGTGCCTCAATTTCCTCGACTCGCTTGATCTCACGGACAAAAAGGTGGTCGACTACGGCTGCGGCTCAGGCATCCTGGGCATAGCCGCGTTAAAGCTGGGAGCCGCCAAAGCCTCAGGAGTTGACATAGACGAGCAGGCGATCATCGCCTCAGAGGAAAACGCCGAGCGCAACGGCCTCAAGGGCAAATTCACGCTGTATTTAGGCGAGGCTTCTGCGCAGCTTGAACCTGCGGACGTGACCGTCGCCAATATCCTCGCCGGCCCGCTTGCAGAGCTTGAGCCGGAAATTGCCCGGCTCACGGCCAAAGGCGGACGCCTGGCGCTCTCAGGCGTGCTCAAAGATCAGGCGCAGGAGGTGTGCAAAGCCTATGAGCGGGATTTTGAGATAGGCAATGTGTCCTCGCGCGGGGACTGGGCGCTCATCACCGCTGTCAGGCGTTAAGGAGCGATTTGGGAGTGAAAAGCGCGCTATAATTTTCAACTGGCAAATTTTTTTTAAAATCTGAGATAAATCAGGAGATCACCATGACTGCCATCAGACCCCGCGAGCGCAATGCCATCATCCAGTCGCTGCGCGCCGGCGTGACTCCGCGAGTCGGGCTTGAGCACATTCAGGTCGGCAGGGTCAACGAGGTCAAAGCGCTCATAGAAGATCTCGACGGCATCTGCCAGGGCGGCAGCGCCTTCCGCCTCATCATCGGCGATTTCGGCGCCGGCAAAAGCTTCTTCCTCCAGCTCATCCGCTACATCGCCCTGCAAAAGAACATGGTGGTGCTCTCAGCCGATCTCGCCCCGGACCGTCGCCTTTACGCCTCGTCCGGCCAGGCGCGCGCCCTGTACAAAGAGCTGACGCGCAACCTAGCCACCCGCGCCCATCCCGAAGGCAACGCCATGGTGCCGCTCGTCGAAAAATTCATCACGGAGCAGCGCCGCGCGGCCGACGCCTCCGGGCGCGATGTCGAGGCTGTCATCCACGAGAGCCTCAACTCGCTCTCCGAGCTCGTCGACGGCTATGACTTCGCCGAGGCCGTGGCCAAATACTGGCGCGGCTACAGCGACGACAACGACGCCTTAAAGAACGCCGCCGTGCGCTATCTGCGCGGCGAATACGCCACGCGCACCGACGCCCGCCGCGAGCTGGGCGTGCGCGCTATCGTCGATGACGGCAACGTCTACGATCATTTAAAGCTGCTCTCGCGCTTCGTGTGCCTGGCAGGCTACAAAGGGCTGCTCGTCAACCTCGATGAGATGGTCAACATCTACAAGCTGCCCTCCCGCGCCGCGCGCTCGGCCAACTATGAGCAGATCCTGAGGATCTTAAACGACTGCCTGCAAGGAAGCGCCGAGCACCTGGGCTTCCTCATGGGCGGCACGCCGGAATTTCTGGCCGATCAGCGCAAGGGCCTGTACAGCTATGAGGCCCTGCACTCGCGCCTTGCCGAAAACACTTTCGCCCAGATAGCCGGCGTCGTCGACTACCACAGCCCGGTGCTGCTGCTCAAGAACCTCTCGCCCGAGGAGATCTTTGTGCTGCTGTGCAATATCCGCAACGTGTTCGCCTCAGGCGATCCTGACAAATACCTCGTGCCCGACGAGGCGCTCACGGCTTTCTTGCAGCACTGCTCGCAAAAGATCGGCGACGCCTATTTCCGCACGCCGCGCAATACCATCAAGGCCTTCACCGATCTGCTCTCCGTGCTCGAGCAAAACCCCGAACTCAAGTGGGAATCGCTCATCGGCGGGCTGGCCATAGATCAGGAGCAGGCAGGCGGCGAGAGCCTCGTGACCGTCGAGCCGCAGCAGGCCCCGGATGCTGCGCCAGACACCGCCCCGGCTGCAAAGCCTGAGGACGGGGATGACGATCTGACGACGTTCACGCTCTGATGGAAACTCAGCGCGCGGCCACTGAATTCAGCCTTTTAGATCCGGCGCTGCAGCGCTGGGTGTTCCGCAAGGGCTGGGAAGATCTGCTCCCGGTGCAGAAGGCGGCCGTGCGCCCGGTGCTCGAGTGCCGCGACGACGTCATCATCTCCGCCTCCACGGCCTCCGGTAAAACCGAGGCCGCTTTCCTCCCCGCCCTGTCCGCCGTCTGCGGGAAAAACCGCCGCAGCGGGCTGCGCATTCTCTACATCAGCCCGCTTAAGGCCCTCATAAACGATCAGTACCGCCGCATCGCCGAGATGGCGCAGGATCTGGGGATCGCCGTGACGCCCTGGCACGGTGACATCTCCTCGGGCAAAAAGGAGCGGCTGCTGCGCTCCCCCGACGGCGTGATCCTCACGACGCCTGAATCGCTCGAATCCATGCTCATAAACCGCCGCGCCTGGCTGGCAGAGGCCTGCGCGGGGCTTAAATACATCATCATCGACGAGTTCCACGCCTTCATGGGCACGCAGCGCGGCTACCAGCTGCAGTCGCAGCTGCACCGCATCGAGAACCTCTGCGGCAGGCTCGTCCCGCGCATCGCGCTCTCGGCCACGTTCTCCGACAGCGCGGCCGTGACGCCCTACCTGCGCCCCCGCGGCGGTCTCAAATGCCAGATCATCACCGCCAAGGCCTCCGGGGCCGATCGCCTGGCCGTGCAGCTGCGCGGCTATGACTGGACGCCGCCTGCCAAAAGCGAGGAGCCGCGCGGCCGCGGAGCGCGTGTCCGCGAGGACGAACTGCCCGGGTATTTCACGGACATCGCCAAAGACATCTTCAGGCTGCTGCGCAACACCACGAACCTGGTGTTCTGCAACTCGCGCTATTGCACGGAGACACTGGCCACCGAACTGCAAAAGCTCTCTGAGCGCAATTTCGTGCCCAACGAGTTCTTCCCGCACCACGGCTCGCTCTCCAAAGAGCTGCGCGAGAGCCTTGAACACCGCCTCATCGAAGGGCGCGTGCCCACGAACGCCATCTGCACGGCCACGCTGGAGCTGGGCATAGACATCTCCGATGTCCGCTCCATCGCCCAGGTCGAGCCGCCGCTGTCCGTGGCCTCGCTACGCCAGCGCCTGGGGCGCTCGGGCAGACGCGATCATCTGGCGGTGCTGCGCCTGTTCATCCCCGAGCGCTACTCAGGATCCAGCGCCGCGCCGACGTCCGACTCGCTGTGCGAGGACACGTTCCTCACCGCCGCCATGGTGAATTTGCTGCTAAAGCACTGGTACGAGCCGCCGCTGGAGCACGAATACGCGTTCTCCACGCTGCTGCAGCAGACGCTCTCGGTCATCGCCTCCTTCGGCTCCGTGACCGCGAAGAACCTCTACGATCTGCTCTGCCGCACCGGGCCGTTCCTGCTGTGCACTCAGCGCATCTACGCGCAGTTCCTCCGCGATCTGGCCTCGCGCGATCTCATCACCCAGCTCAACGACGGCACGCTCACTTTGGGCCTTGACGGCGAAGAGCTGGTTTCGGACTGGAGCTTCTACTCGGCCTTCTACACGCCTGACGAGTACACCATAGAGCACGACGGCCGTGTCATCGGCTCCGTGCCCATGACCGAGGAGCCTCAGACCGGGCTGACTTTTCTCTTTGCCGGGCGCGGCTGGAAAGCCGTGTTCGTCAACCGCGCCTCGAAGATCATCGGCGTCAAGCCCTGGCTGCATGACGCTGCGCCGCTGAACGTCAGCGGCACCTCCGGGCAGATCCACGATGAGATCCGCAAAGAGATGTTCCGCCTTTATGTAAAAGGCGAGGTGCCGGAGTTTTTAAACAAAACGGCGCATTTGAACTTCGTGCGCGGGCTGATGGCTTTCAAGAGCTTTGACCTGGAGCACCGCATGCTCGCCGACTCCCCCTCAGGCCTTGAGATCTACCCTTGGCGCGGCGATCGCATCCTGCGCACCATGATCCTGATGCTGCGCCGCAAGAACGTGAAGTGCACGCAGCGCCACTCGCACATCGAGCTCATCTTCACCTCCCGCGACAGCCTCAGGGCGGCCGTGGGCGAGATCTTAAAAGACGGCCTCATCGACGGAGCCGATCTGCTCTCAAAGATCCGCACCCTCGATGTCGACAAGCACGACGATTACATCTCAAGGCCTTTAAAGTGCCTGAGCTACGCCTGGAGCGCTTTGGACGTCAAAGGGGCGCTTGAGTGCTTTAAAGCCCTGTCAAAAGAGCTGTGAGCGCCTTAAGGCCGCTCCCCTCCCTGATCATCGCGGTGGGCTTTGCCCCACTGGCACAGCGCCATGAGCACGGGCTCAAGCGATCTGCCCCGGGGCGTGAGCGAGTACTCGACCCGCGGCGGGATCTGCGGATACTCATGCCGCGCCACCAGGCCTTCGCCCTCTAAAGTCTTGAGCGTGGAGCTTAGCGTGCGGAATGTGATCCCGCCTAAATAACGCTTCATCTCGTTAAAGCGCACCACCCCGTTTTCAAGCAGGCAGTAGAGCACGTGCAGCGTGTATTTTCCTGAGATCAGCGACATCGTGTAGGCAAAGCCTGTCTCGCCGATCCCGCCCTCGCAGTGAAAATCTGAAAGCTGATCTGTCATCTGATAATTATTCGCGCCAAATATTTTCTTTTATTTATCAATATAACTATACTAAATGATAGTATATATCATAAATAACAGTACTTGTAATCTTTACATATAAACCTTAACTTCTAATCATCGCAAAGGCAAGCAAGAACATACGGAGCTTTACCATGGAACACCTCAGCACCTCATCATCCGGACTGCACTGCGGACCTGAAGGCTGCTCGATAGCCGCGCACCGCGCCAGGAAAGGCCAGGCCGCCGTCGCAGGCGGCGAAAAACAGATCGTCATCGAAATGTACTCAGACTTCATCTGCCCGTGGTGCGATCTGGGCGCCGCGGAATTAGACGATCTCAAAGGCAAATTTTCATTTGAGTTAAAGCACCTTGGCATAGAACTCTTCCCGGACACGCCCGATGGCGGCGCGGCTTTGGATCAAACTCCCATGGGGGCGCATCTGCCGGGCGCGCTCAAAAAGATCAACGCCATAAGGCCGTCTCTGGGGCTTAAACTGCCGCCCGTCATCCCCAACACCCGCAACGCCATCCTCGCCGAGGAGGCCGCGGTCGCCGGGGGCAAGGCCCATGAGTATGCCCAGGCCGTGTGGGATGCGATCTTCAAAGATGGCGAAAACGTCAGCACCGAGGAGGCAATTGAGAAGATCTTCGCCAAGATCGGGCTTAATCCTGATAAAGTTATGGAACGCACCCGCGACGCCCAGGCTTTGGCGAAACTGCGCGAGCGCGAGCAGTTTGCCCGCGATCATAACCGCACGGACATCCCCAACTTCATCGTCAACGGCAAATATTCGCTGGAAGGCTATGTCAAAGCCTCTGAGTGGGCCGAACTTTTTGAGCGTATCTTAAAAGAAAGCGCGGAATAATTAGTTTTAAATTTCAAAGATTTTTAGGTAAAGAGAGAAAACTATGGCATACATTACTGAGATCAACAGCGACAACTTCGAAAGCGAGGTCTTAAAGAGCGACCGTCCGGTGCTTGTGGACTTCTGGGCCCCCTGGTGCGGCCCCTGCCGCATGGTCGGGCCGGTGGTCGAGGAACTCTCCGGCGAGATGAACGATGTCAGGTTCTGCAAGGTCAACGTCGACGAAGTCGCCGAGATCGCCGCCAAATACGGGATCATGAGCATCCCGACCCTGATCGTCTTCAAAAACGGCGAGCCTGCGGCCCAGCAGGTCGGCGCTTTGGGCAAGGAAGAGCTCAGGCAGTTTATCGAAAACGCCGCCAAATGATCCGATCTGAAAAAGCATGAAGAACCGGGATCGCGCTGCGATCCCGTTTTTGTCTGTGAGCCGCCTGGGGCTCAGTCTGCTACACCTGTAAGGTTTCCCGCAATCCTCATGAGCAGATCTTCTAAATGTTTGCGCTCTTTCTTTGACAGGCCGTCGCAACTGCGTTCGGCAAGCTCAGCGCCTGCCGCATCGGCGCTCTTTAGCACCTCAGCGGCGCTCTGAGTAAGCCACAGCCCGAAAGCGCGGGCGCCTTTGCCTTCAGGACGCTTTTCAAGATACCCCAGCTTGCACAGGCGCTCGCACATCACCGACACCGTCGATTTCACGCGTCCGCAGCGCTTTGCCAGTTCATTGATGCCGATCCCGGGCGTTTTCCTGAGTTCATTGAAGATCTCGACATGGCAGAGTTCGATCCCCTCAGGGATGCGCTCTTTAAGGCGCGTTTGCAGATAATCGCGCTGCGCTTTGTAAACTTTGGAACACAGTTCCAGCACCGCCGCTTTTGACATGCTTTTGCTCCGTTTGCCGGCCGCTCCGGGGCCGCTTTAAATGCAGTTTACCGCAGAGTTTCCTGCGCCTGCCTGCCGTCTCTAAACAGCAACAGCGCCGCATGAGGGCGCTGTTGCACTTCAAGGCTCCAGGTGTCAGACGTGCAGGTGTTTGACGCGATCCCTGACCTCGGCGCATTTGGCGTCGTTGAAGCGATCAAGGCTCCCGACCAGATAGCCGGTGACCCTGCGAATGCGATCAAACTTCACGCCCTCGCCTACTTTGCCGTCGTGCACATGAAGCCTCGTTTGCATTGCCATGGGTTACTCCGTGTTTGTTTTTCTTTAAATTCCAAGCATAAAAGCCCGGCCGGTACGCCGGAGCCTTGATTAGACTTTAACAGGAATCATTATCGTTTACAAGCCGGCTTCATCAAAAACCGCACCTTCGAGCGCGCAGATCTTTTTAAGCTCCAGCTGCTGCCCTGACTCCAGGATAAGTTCGCCTGCGATCGGATCGAGGCGCCGCACCTTTCCGCGTACTCGGAGATACCTGCCACCCGCCTTGCGTTCATCCGGCACGAACACGGTGATTTCGATCTCTGGGGATGGCAGGCCTTTTGAGAGCAGGCATTGGATCTTCTCATCAAGCCTGATGAGCGTGTCTTCTCCGAGTTCCGGGCCGTCGGCGGTGAGCCTGGCGGTTTCATCCACGGCCTCGTCAAAGCCGGTGAGCGCGTCAAACGGCAAAAACTGCGCCGCCCGATCGGCGATGCTCATATGCGGATGTTTTTGCGAGACATGGCGCGGGTGGCTGATGATGTCGTCGTAGTCATGAGGACCGGGATGCGGATTCACGCCCGGTGCCCTCCGATCTGGGAATTGCGCATGATGGTAGTGGCTCCCTCCTGCAGATCCGCGCCGCGAAACACCGCGTTTTTGCCGTGCCGGGCCTTGATGGCCAGCACCGCCTCCTGCAGCTTGCGCTCTTTCTTAAGTTCGATCTCGCGGCGATCGTGCTTGTTAACCTCTTTATCATACTCTGCAAAGAGATCGGTCTGCCGAGGCTCGGTCAATACCGTCGCGCTCTGGCCTTCGCGGCGCAGATCGCACGCGGCCAGCGTCAGCCTTCTTACCGTAAACGAGCGGTTGACGATGCGGTCAAAAAGCTCAGTCACCTTTTGGGTGAGGATCTGTGTGGAAGCTGTGTAGCGCCCCAGATCAACCGTGCCGTGCGCGTGATGCGGCACTGCCCGGCCCAGATAGTCCATATGCACGTCGCCCGCGTAGCCTGCCGCCTTGCGGCGATCGCGCAGGTTCTCGACGTCGTAGCCTGCCGTCAGCACAGCCTTGCCGGCCGTGTAACCTTTGGCCACAAGATCGAGCGAGAGCTGCTCTGCCATCTCCCACACCGCCAGGCGTGCTTTGTCATAGGGGTAAGGGCATTGCAGCACCTGCCCCACTCCCAGACTCTTGCGGCGGGGACGGAGCTTTTTGACATCGGCGATCGTGGCGCTTTCAAAGCCCCAGGCATGATCTATGAGGAGTTCGGCGTTGATCCCAAAGAGGCTGTAGAGCAGATCCTCATTGTAGAAATCATCGGACGTGCCCTCAGAGCAGCGGGCGATATCGCCCATGGTGTACAGCTGCACAGCGTACAGGCGGTTGGCGATCCCCGGTCCGACCCTCCAGAAATCCGTGATCGGCGTATGCGACCACATCAAGGTGCGATAGCTCTGCTCGTCAAGCGCCGCGATCCTCACTCCGTCCTTGTCGGCTTTAGCATGCTTGGCAACGACGTCCATGGCGATCTTCGCCAAATAGAGGTTCGTGCCGATCCCGGCCGTCGCGGTGATCCCGGTGGCATTGAGCACTTCGCGCACCAGCATCATCGCGAAGTCGTGCGCGCTCATGCCGGTGCTTTTAAGGTAGGAAGTGGCGTCGATAAAGACCTCGTCTATGGAGTAGACATCCAGATCCTCAGGGGCGACGTATTTCAAATAGATCCCGACGATCCGCGAGCTGTACTGAATGTAAAGCGCCATCCTGGGCACAGCCGCGATATAGCCTATGCCTATTGACGGATCGTCTGCGATCTCATGGTCAAAACAGGATTCCCCGCGCAGCCTGCCGCCGCACGCGGCGCGGCGCGAGGCGTTGAGCTCATTTACTTTTTGGATCACCTCAAACAGGCGCGGCCTGGAGCCTACGCCGCGAGCTTTTAAAGAAGGGGAGACTGCCAGACAGATCGTCTTGTCGGTGCGCGAGGTGTCAGCGACCACGAGGTTCGTATCCAGCGGATCGAGGTGGCGCTCGGCGCACTCGACGCTGGCGTAGAAGGACTTGAGATCAATGGCGATGTAGATGTGATCCTGCATTGGTCCTCCTGCGCTTTGTGGCTTGTTTCTATCTGTATATTAGTATACGTATTTCAGAACATAGATCAATCACAGAATAAAAATAATGCAGATTATGAAGCAGGCACGAAAAAACCGCGACCCAAAAGGGACGCGGTTTCAGAAAAGGGAGCCTGGCAGTGACCTACTCTCACACAGACGTACGCTGCACTACCATCGGCGCGGCTGCATTTCACTTCTGTGTTCGGCATGGGAACAGGTGGTACTGCAGCGCTGTGGCCGCCAGGCAAAAAGG
>DKSD01000047.1 GCA_002473165.1 Succinatimonas sp. UBA7265 | reverse complement strand
TCACATGGCGATCACGCTGTACGCAGATGCTCAGCTCATCTTGCCGCCAAGGAAAGCTCTGAGATTTCATCTTGCCAAAGCAGCCGGCCTTTTGCAGGTGAAATCAGGTAAACCATGGCAGGATCCGCGCTGTTTCAGGATCCGCCGGTTATCGCTCAGGCAGGTGAGGAACTGATCGGCCGCCGAGGACTTCCGGCCTTGGTTCATCCTGCCGCGCTGCCGCAAGGCAAATGAGGAGACGCTTTTGCAGACTGAGCTGAAACTGCGAGAGGCTCTTAAGTAAATTTGATTAGTAATTTATTAACTTTTAAATAAAAATTTGAAAAATACTTTACATATTCTCGCAAAATAGCGATTATGAAAGTCAGAAATACGGTGAATATGCCGCAATAAAATCGAAGAGACGCAAGAGCAAAACTCTGCCGGCTGTGCGTGAAAAAAAACAATGCTGTTGATCACCTGGCAAGGAGCCGCAATTCTGATGATTTACTGCGAGACTGGTTTAAAGCCGCTTTCCTAAGAGGAACTTTACTGTGATCAGATTTCAGAAGGCCTTACCGGCCTTGACTGCTTTATACGCCTTGCGGGCGACGGTGAATCCGGTGCCGGAGGTTTGGGCATGACCGAACAGTCAGAATGGGGCGGCAAACGCAACGGCGCAGGCAGGCCGAAAGGGAGCGTCAGCAAGTGGATCGACCACAAAACCGGGCGTATCGTGCTTGCCTGCACCGAAGCTGAGGCTGCAGAGATCAGAGAGCTTGCAGCCAAAAGCGGCAAGACCATCAGCCGCTTAGTGGTGGATGAGGTGTTGCACGGTTAACAAGTATAAAAAGCGAACCTGTGCATAAAATGCACTAGTTCAATTTATTGAGAATAAAAGAAAATGAGTAATGCAAAAAAAACTGCAAGCTCAACTGCGATGCTGATTTCTTATCTTGTGTCAGCCAAGGGCGATGAGGGAAAAAACCTAGACGTCCGCTACGGTGACGAAAATATATGGCTGACGCAAAAAAACATTTCAGAGCTTTACTCTGTATCACGCACGACAATCGGTAAACACCTCGCCAAGATTTTTTCAGACGGAGAACTGTCTCCTGAAACATCAACGCGTAATTACCAGGTAACGCAATATGAAGGCAAGCGCACAATCAGCCGCACTGTCATTTTTTATTCTCTTGAAGCAGTAATCGCCGTCGGTTACAAGGTGGACAACCAAAAGGCCGTCCAGTTCAGAAAATGGGCCACTGACATCCTCAAGAATTACGCTGTTCAGGGATGGGCTCTGGACGAACAAAGGCTGAAAAACGGCGGCAAAGTTTTCGGAGATGACTATTTTGAGCGCCTGCTGGAAAAGATCCGTGAGATCAGGCTTTCCGAACGGCGTTTTTACCAAAAGATCACTGACGTGTACGCGACGGCGGCAGACTACGATCCTTCTTCCAAACAGACACAGGCTTTTTTCGCAACCGTGCAGAACAAAATCCACTTCGGCATTCACGGACAGACAGCGGCCGAAACCGTTTACACAAGAGCAGACGCAAACATGCAAAACATGGGGCTGACTTCATGGGACGGATATCCTGACGGCAAAATTCACAAATCAGACGTAACGATCGCCAAGAATTATCTGTCTGAGAATGAACTGCATCAGATGCAGCGGCTGGTATCGGCTTTTTTGGATTTGGCCGAGGATAAAGCCAAAAACCATACCCCGATGATGATGGCCGATTGGGAGGGCTTTCTTGACCGGTATCTGCAACTTGCTGACAAGCCTTTGCTCGACGGCAAAGGGCGGGTATCGCATGATCTGGCAGTTGCAAAGGCCGAGGCTGAATTTGAGAAATTCAGGGTTGCACAGGACAAAAGCTACTTAAGTGATTTTGACCGCTATGAGCAAAGGCTGCTAGGCAAGGTGAAAGAGAGCCAAAACTGACGGCCAGGAGTCCGACGTGCCCGGGCAGGGCGGCAGCCCGGTTTTATCTGCGATCCTGTCATAAAGTCCTGCCCCTGGATCCGTCCAAGACCTGCCCGGCCTTTGGCTCACACAAACCCGATCCGCCTTCTGAGATCGTCCTCATCACTCCTGCCGTTCTCGCGGAAAGCCGCGGCTTTCCCCAGCTCGTCGAGCAGCTGCGCCGCCGGGGTTTTCTCTTTGGCATAACGCGGGTTGTGGCGGTTTTTGATGTTCAAAAAATCCCCCGGAGTGAGGCGCTCCAGCGCGAGCAGGCGCGCAAGCTCAGTCTCGCTCAATGGCGCGGCGGCGCAGGGCATAAGGTATTTGTCCCACAGGAGCTTTTTCTGATCGTCGTTCGCGTAGGTGAACTCGAACTCATAGGTAAAACGGCGCCTTACCGCGGGATCGATGATCTCCTGGTTGTTCGTTGTGCCCACGAGCAGCCCCTGGTAATCGTTCATGCAGGAGAGGAACTGATCGACCATCGAGGCCTCCCAGCCCTGGTGCAGCCTGCCGCGATCGCGCAGCAGGTAGTCAACTTCGTCGATGACGAGCAGCGTTCCTGCTTTCGCGGCCTCATCAAAGAGATCGCTGATGAGTTTTTCGGTTTCGCCGCAGTATTTGGTGAGCAGCTCAGCGCCGGTGACGATCCGCGTCTCCCGTCCCAGGGCATCTCCCAGATGTTTGGCGAAATCGGTCTTGCCGGTGCCCGGGGGCCCCCAGAGCAGCGCGGTTCCGGCGTGGGGATCAAGATCCTCTCCGTGTTTTTTGCAGTCGCTGAGCGCCTTCATGACGCTGATAAAGTCCGCGACGCTGTCCTTGGAGCACACGAGCCTTTCGTCATAGCTGTCCTCCTTGGGTTTGACCCAGACGCGCCCGCAGTTTTTCGCGCCGTCTTCCTTGTCTGATGTATTTCCCGTCATGAAGTCACTCCAGTGCAGATCATGTCCTTCATCCTGGTCACGCTCAAGCGGGCTCTTAAAACACAGCGCGCCGCAGCAGGTTTCTGATTTTGTAAAAAACATTCCCGCGGCCGTGAGGGCAAGGCTTACCGGATCACCCTCCGCGCGCAGCCTGGGCAGGAGGCGCAGCAGCGCGCGGGTGAGCGCGGCGCTGCCGTTTTTTAGTCCGCCGTATTGGGCCGCAAGCTGCGCGACAAGCGCGATCTCGCCTTGGTCTTGGGCGGCGGAGACGAGCTTATCTAGCTGTTTTGGCGCAAAGAAATTCCCGTGCCTGGCGCTTTGCAGGAGCTTTTCAAGCAGCGCCTTAAGATCGTCTGATCCTTTGGGCGCGTGCACTTCCCAGATGAGATCCGGTTTGCCCAAATCAGGCTCTTTTTTAGGATCGCCGGCATCCGTAAACCAGATAAGCCCAGAGCCTATCTCATTGCGCAGCCACAGGAGATCTTTAAGCCCCGAGAGCTCGCCTTGGGAAAGCTCCCGCCTCTTAAGGCCCGTGATCGCCAGCGCCGGCACGCAATGGCGTCTCTCAAGCTCTTTTATGCTCTTGGCAAACGCGAGGATGTCAGCGGAAGTTAACGGAGCCCGGACGTGCAAAAACGCGACCGTCCCGCGCCCCTCACAGGCCGCGGCCATGACGCACAGCGTCTTTTGCAAAAGGCTGCCGCCTTTTACCTCGATCAGGCTCTCCCGAGCCCGGATGCCGTCAAAGCTGTGCGGTGCCTGCTCTTTGAGCGCCGCCGGACAGCCAAGTTCTGCAGCCTCGGGCATCAAAGGCCTGACAGCGCGCTCCGGGGAGCGCATGACGGAGGCGTTGCGCGCGTTCTTTTTGTGCCTTGCAAGGAGGCTCTTGGCAAGGCGCAGGCCGGTTTCAAGGGCGGTGATCTGGCTGTCGGTGCTTAAGTTTTGCATAGAAACCTCCGGTTATTCTGTTTAAATTTACGATCCGCTTTTGGCGCGGCGCCTTAAGGCGCCGCCGTCTTCGCCGCGGCGCTGAGCGCGGCGAGTTCATCTAACATGGACGCGGCGCTGACTTTGGGGAGCGCTTGCCGATCGTGGCGGTTGCGCACGCAGACAAAGTCGCCCGGGGTGAGGAAGGCAAGGCTTATAAGGCGCGCTTTTTCAGCCTGCTCAAGCGGCGCGATCGCGCATCCTTTGAGATATCTGTTCCACAGCCTGATAAGCTGCTTTGCGTTTGCGTAAGTGAATTCGAGCTCAAAGGTGAAGCACTGCCTGAGCGCGGGGCTGAGCCTCTTACAGTCTCTTGCC
>DKSD01000082.1 GCA_002473165.1 Succinatimonas sp. UBA7265 | reverse complement strand
ACAAAAACGCGGGAATTAGAGATCACCGGTTTCACGCCGCAGTGTTTCGTCAGCAGGTTGCACAGCATTTTTAGAAAGTTGCGTGCATACTGTCTGCCTAAAACCGGAGTGATCAGGTATTCCAGATCGTCGGCCCGGCGCAGTTTCTTTTTTTCGTCTTCGTCAAGTGAGTCGCTGTCAAGCAGCCACTTGAACTGGCTGTAAAGTTCGCCGATGCGGTAACAGAGCGCTACGTACGCTTCATCAAAGCTGTCGCCTTTAACGTCTTTGAGCGTCAGCGACACCACCGGGTATTTGCCCATGTGGCTTTCGCAGAACTCCTCATCCTCCATGACCTTGAGCCCTTTGAAAAGCTCCTGCTGCGCTGAGGTGTCTCCCGGGTTTTCATAGTTCATCTCAAGAAAATACTTGAGGGTGCTCATCATCAGCGTCTTGCCAAAGCGCCTGGGGCGGAGGATCAGCAGGCGGTCGTCAGCGTCAAAGATCGGCCTTAAGTACTGCGTCTTGTCGACGTAGTAATAACCGTCTTTAATGTACTTGGCAAAATCCTCGGTTCCGGATTTGACCCTGAGCGCAGGCTTTCCCGCTGCCATGGCGTTAACCCTCTAAAATTCTTTTTCTTTCAAGACTGATGATAGTTGATGACGCCGCTTTTAGATCAAAGGAGCTGAATTGATCCGGGATCGGGATGACAATGTGATCTCGTCCCGGCCAATTTCAACGCTGAGAGAAATGTCGGCCGCTGTGATGGCAAGATCAAGACCTCGCACAGCGTGCTTATCTCAGAGGGCAGGTTTTGCGCCGTGTTCCCGCATGACGCACGCAAGCCCTCACGCATCTTGCAAAAACAGCAGATCTTTGGCGGATTCTGAACGAACGCCCAGGCTGATATACTTGTTTGCAGAGAACTTTTGCCGGTGGCAGCAGTTGCACCGGATTTAAGCCAAGACTCAGGCGGTTCTTGCAGTCAGCCTTTCACAATCATGGATTATTAGCATAAGGAGCATGCCATGAAAGCCCTGTTCCTCGACATCGATGGCGTTTTGCAGCCGGTGAGAAATCAGCATCGTTTTGATCATATTCACAATTTCGAATTGCCCGGCGTGTGCAAGGAACTTAACCAGCGCGTCACCAACGGTTTGGATCTCTATGAGTTCTGCGGCGGAGACGAGGAAGACAGGAGATTTAAGGCCGAACACCACGGCCTGAGCGCGCAGAACTATGATGTCGCGGCGGTGCTGTGGGACTGGGATCCTGAGGCGGTGCGCCTGCTGCATCAGGTGCTTGATGAGACCGGCGCGAAAATCGTGCTCTCCACCGACTGGCGCGAGAAAGGCTTTGAATTCTGCCAGGCGCTCTTTGACATCCACGGCCTGGGCCAATATCTTTACGGCGCGACCTTTTTCCCCGGATCTTATTTTGATCCGAAGCGCTCTGAGGATAAAGACAGGTACGCGCGTGAACACGACTGGGGCGTTATGCAGTTCACTCTGACCGACGAATTCAGAAAAATTTATCCTGAGACCGAGGTTAACGGCCATTTAAGGTGGTTTGAGCGGCGCACCGCCGAGATCTTAGAGTACCTTGACCGCCACCGCGAGATCACGGCTTTTGTCGCCGTGGACGACATCGATCTGAGTATCGGACTCGGGGAGCATTTTGTTTACTCCGCCGATCGCAGAGACTGCATCACGCCTGAAATGGCCCAAAAGATGAAAGCCGCGCTCTCGATCGAGGACGGCCCTTATCCGCTTCCTGCCAGTTTGCAGACCGAGAAGCTCAGGCAGTGGCGGGAGAAATGGGTGAAGAACTGCAAATACAGAATGTGACGCACCAGGCAGTGACGCGAATCCCGCTGGGCTGCCTTGAGGTTTAGGCGCACGAACCATGATGTTTTGCAGGGAAGCCTGCTCATGCCTGAATGGCGCCGTTCTGACTTCGCGCCACGCTGTTTTGAAGAAAGGTGTACGATCAATGAGGGCGAGCCTGAAAGCTTAAGTTTAAAGGCTAAGCTTGGACTTGACAGTAAAATGAAAGGAAAACGGCGTCAGATCTGAATTTTGAACAGAAATAAAAATATTAGATTATTTATTTTAAAATAGTTTTAAAAGGATCTTGAAATATTGTTTGCACTTTTCTTAATTTACAATATTGGTTGCCTTATAAATAATATAAATGCGCTAAATTTAGGTTTTGGCGGGTTCGCAACAATTTTTTGTGTTGGTTCTCTATTTACTGGACTTTTAATTTTCTTGTGCGGTATTTTGATAGATTTAAAATAAAATTTAAATATACTGTAGTTCTGTAGAAAATTTATAATCGAGCTTTAGCAGGAAACCTGAAACAGCTTTTATGAAAAGCTCCCGCATCATAAGCAGGGGAGAGTTTCAGGGCATCGGTTGCCTTATCCCTGGCAGCGTACTTGAACTACAGTTGCGCTCTTGCCAAAAATTCAGTCGAACTCTTCTTTTAACCTGAAAATCGCCATCTTGCTGTTCTCCATCGCTTCGGGGGCTTACAGACTTGCGCACTTGGGCGTTCCGCAGATCAACCGCTTCCAAAAATTCAGGCGACCTTAGAGATCGTCTGACCCTAAGCAGGGCTTTTTTTTCAAAACACGCAAGCCGCCCTGTTTTGGCGCAGGGCGGCATTTAGATGCGCTCTTAGTAATCGCAGCTGAGTCCGTTTTCTTTGGCGATCTTCCTGATCAAATCAGCTGACGCGGAATTGACCTCGGATATGTCTTTTAAAGACATTTTCTTTTTGAGCATGCCGAGAATGCAAGACTTAATGGTCTTCTCCTCACCGCGTTTTTCACCGATCTCGATTCCCTTGGCTTTGCCATCGTCAAAGATCTTGTCGTGCTCTTCTTTTAACATGATAAACGCCATTTTGCGCTCCTCTTTCGTCTTGGGATCACGGTTAATTTTACTTACTTCCTCGTTAATTTTGCAGGCGAACCGACCTTTGGGCTTCTGTCCGTTGATGTAGTCGAGAAAGTCCAGAAGTTCCTGATCGGTCTCGCCGCCCCGGCCGCCCTTTGAGCTTACGAAAATCCTCCAGGCGCGGTCTTCAAGCGTGATCGACTTGTCCTCCTCGCAGATGTCCCTGAAGGTATACCGGCAGCGGGTGCCGCGGAAGATCGCAAAGTCGCACAGGAAGATGATGTACGAATTGCCCAGTTCCGGGTAGGGCTCGCCAGGCTTGAGCGTGTCCTGATCAAGCCGCGACTGGTAATAACGGCTGCGCAGCGCCAGGATCTCCTCCGAGCCTCCTCCTGACTGCATCTCCACGTCGATGCGCGTGTTTTTCGCATCTTTGATCCAGATGTCATAGCGCACGCCTCTTTCATGCGGCCCGCCGTCTACGGCCTTCTCCGTCTGGATCTCTTCAATGTCGGAGATCCTGATTTTCAGGATCTTCTCGATAAGCTGCTTTGCAAGCGGCTTTTGGCCGAACACCTTCTTGAACATGTAATCCGAGGTGATGGTCAGGCTCTGTTCATCAGCCATGCTCTCTTACTCCAATTCTAGGTTGAATTTAAAGGACGGCAAAGCATAGCAAATGGAAAAAAAACGTGTTTCCAAAATTCCGACATTTGCACGGAGACAGTTTACTTAATGATTTAAATACCAGAAAATGACATACCAGATTTTGGTGCGGTTAAATTTGCGGCGGGAAATTTCGGACGAGTTCAGGAGCGCGCCTGCAAATTAGCGCTTCATATATGAAAAACCGGCCGCCCTGTCCGGGCAGCCGGCCTGATCGCCGCAGATTTTGTTCAGCGGCTTAAAGATTTTTGAGTCAGGCCTGTCCCTGATAGCGCTCGCCGTGCTTAAGCCACAGCTGCGCCAGCGCCAGGTTGTCCTCATAGGTGGTGGCGCCGCCGGTGAAACCGGAGCGGTGCACGAAGTTCGTGTTCTTAAGCCCGGTGACGGCATCCAGTTCCGGCCCCTGCAGGCCGCGCCATTTCTCCGGGGCGGTCAGGCGGTTTTTAAAGCGCAGCGCCTTGGACACCGGCAGCGACTGGACGCGCCAGCGGCCGTTGCGATCCGGGTAGACAGCCAGCAGGCATTTTTTAAAGACGTCGGGATGCCCCAGCACCGCCTGCGACCAGGGCAGGCGATCCTGAATTATGAGGATCTCGCCTCCGGTGTAGGCGTCTATGACCTTGGCGATCCCTGATTCAGTGTGCAGAGCGTTGATGGCCGCGGCCGTCAGGATCTGCTTGAGCATCTTCACGGTCGCCATGAAAGCCTGATCCTGCCCTTGGGCGGTCTGGGCGGGCAGGTTCTGCATCGCGACGATGTAGGGGATGTCAGGCGATCCCTGGAAGAACTCGCTTAAACGATCGCGCACAGCCCGCTCGCCGTCGGTCTGCGCATCGGCCACCTGCTCGGCATAGTCCGTGAGCTGGCCGTTGTCGTTTAAATCGACCATCACCATGATCTCGCGGTCGATGCGGTCAAAGGCCGCGTCGATCACGGCGTCAGTCGGGCGGAAGGGCAGTTCCTTTTTGACGATCTTCTTTAAGAAATCGACGCCGAACTTCTCCCACATCAGCCCCGCGGTGGCGTAGCGCACGCCGTTGGGCCGGCAGCGCGTGAAGAGCTTGGAGTGGTGGTCGTAGTGCTTGTTGTCGTTTTTGAGCGAAACGTCGATCACCAGATCGGCTTTCTCAAGCGTCTCCGGATCGCGGCTCCTGATGACCTGAACATTGTCGTAAAGATAGGAAATGATGGCGCAGGCGGTGGTCTCGTCGGCGTGGAAGGTCCCGTCATGGGTGGCGATCAGCATGATGTGCTCCTTAGTCGAAAAAATTCTAGCACAACAGACGCGCCTGCCCCTGTGACTGGCGTGGCAAACGTGTTTAAAGCGCGTTGCTTTCGCACGGTATTCAGGATTAACAAGTCACCGCAAATCCATTTTGACTCTGCCGGATAACCGCGCCGCGTCAGCTGCCCAAACGGCAGGCCGGGCCAGGCATCCGCACCATCCTCAGATACCTGGTTCAACAGCCGCAGGAGCAGATGCGCTGACGCCATGCACTCTTGGATCTAAAAGGCGCAGAACACGTTACGCTGGTTTAAGTACCCTGGAAAGGGCTGTCAAGTCATGAGATTTGCGACAAAATCTCATTGATCCTTGTGCAACGTCATGCAAATATTGTGCAAATACGATACAACATAGTATGTATAAGTGCCCGGAGGAAAAAGCATGCCCACAACTAACATCAGCATTCGCATGGACCAGGCGCTCAAAGAAAGAGCGGAGTCATTGTTCGCGGAGTTAGGCATGAACTTAACTACCGCCTTCAATATTTTTGTCCGCCAGGCTCTCCGTTGCGGAGGCATTCCGTTTGAAATAAAAACAGATCGGCCTAATCAGGAAACGCTTGCCGCCATGCTTGAAGCCAAAAAAATTGCCAAAGCTCCGTCGGTGAAAGGCTGTAACGACTTGGATGAGCTTTTTGCCGATCTGAAAAAATGAGGGCTCACAATGCCGCTTCAAGACCGCCGCAATGTTCAAGAGACATAAAACGGTGCGCCGGCGCTGTCTTTTCCAAACGAATAAAACTGTTGATGCTGAGATGCTCCCGGCCGATCCGGCGTTGCTTATCCTTTCGTTAACTGAATCAGCATGATCTGGCGCGGCTGCCCGGGTCGCTCACCAAGCGGCGTGCTGCGGGTGCGGATCTGCTAAAATCTGCGCATTCTTGAGGATTTGCCGTGTTCCGTGTCTATCTTGCCCCCATGGAGGGGCTCGCCGATCCGCCGCTGCGCCGGGTGCTCTGCCGCCACGCCGGTTTTGACTGGTGCTTTACCGAGTTCATCCGCGTGACCGATGAAGGGCTGGCCGCCAAGGCGCTGCTGCATGACGCCCCGGAACTTGAAAACGGCGGGCGCACCCCTGACGGCACCCCCTGCAGGGTGCAGATCTTAGGGGACAATCCGCAGATGATGGCCAAGGCCGCGGCGCTGGCGGAATCCTTAGGCGCACTCGGAGTGGACATCAACTTCGGCTGCCCCTCGCGCTTTGTCCATCACTCAGGCTCCATGCTCTTAAAAGAGCCTGAACTCATGCGCGACATCGTGGCGGCCGTGCGCGACGCTTTAAAGAGCGACATCCTGCTTTCCGTGAAGATCCGCTCAGGATTTTTTGACAAAAGCGAACTGCCCGGGATCATGGAAGCCGTGGCGCAGGAGGGCGTGTCCGAGGTGGCGGTGCACTGCCGCACCCGCCGCGAGCTCTATAAAAAAGAAGCGCTCGACTGGTCGGTGCTCGCCCCGCTGCATGAGCTGTTTCCCGCTGTGACGATCGTCGCCAACGGCGACATCGTCTCCAAAGAGAGCGCCGATGAGTGTTTCAAAGAGACCCTCTGCACGACGCTGATGATCGGGCGCGGGGCTTTCATGTGCCCGAACCTGCCTAAAGTCATCCGCGACGGTGAGAGGCCTTATGACAGCCTTGAGACGCTTAAAGTCATGCGCGAGGTCGCGCAGGAATTTTTGGACATGGGCATAGAGCGCGAGAAGATCATCTGTGATCGCGCCAAGCAGTTTTTAAGCTACGCCCGCCTGGGATCGCCCAGGCTGCGCGAGTTTTTTAAGCGTTTTTGCCGCGTGAAGACGGTTGCTGAATGTTTTACGATGATAGATGATGAGATAAAAGCGCACGAACGCGAGATTTCGGAGGAAGAATGAATTACCGCATTTTGGCCGCCGCGGCCCTGTTTACGGTTTTGCTGCCTTACACGGCCTGCGCTGAGATCAAAAGCGCCTTCCTGCCGGCGGTGCCTGAGTCCTGGAACATGACCATAGACGGCAAAACCGTCATCTACTCGGCGCCGGTCGCCAAAAAAGGCGAGAAGCCGGCTACCGTCGTGAAGTTCACCTACACCCGGGCCACGACAGGCCGCGACGCGGCGGCAGTAATGGACGAGTACATCCGCGTCCACCAGTGCTCTCCCAAGACCGAGCAGGGCAAGGGCTTTTACACGACATCCTGCGCCACCGTCAGCACGGATGCCGTGGTCGTGGGCGAGCCTGACAATATGTACACGCTTGAGGTCGTGGGCCTGTACAACCAGGCGTCGACTAACCTTATCAATTCCTATTTAAACGAGATCATCAACGGCAAGCGCACGTTCGAGGATCGCGACATCGGCGAGAAGGTCATTAAGAAGAAGCCTTACGTCGTCCCCGCGGCCCCCGCGTCAGGCGAGGGAAGCGCTGAGGAAGTAAAGGGCGAGGCGGAGTAAAGCCTGCCTGGAAGTGTGCCATGGTGATGTACTTTTTCCTCGGGTACCAAGGCCTTGAGATCAGTTTTTCTGAGGTTCTCGAGCGCCGTGGAAAAAAGCAGCTGCGCATTTACGCCACGTACACCGATCCCGGGAATTCAGGCAAAGCCGCCGAGCTTGAGATGTGGCTGCCTGATTGTGAGATCACCCTGAACAAAGGCTTCCCGCCTGAGAAAATTGCTGATGTTAAGCGCTATGTGAAAAACGGCAGCGACGATCTCTGGGACATCGCCGAGCACGGCGACGCGGATCTTTACTCCTGATTTTCCTTTCCATGACCGGAGCGCCGTTTCAGGCGCTCTTCTTTTCATTGCACAGACTTTCCTGAAATTCCCTGGCCGCGGCGGCTTTGTCGATGTACTGCCGGTTTAGCAGCATGTGCCTTTGCATGGCATCGCGGGCGGCCTCCGCGTCCTGAGAGAGGATCGCCTCAAAGATTTCCCGGTGGATGTCGCGGGCCTGCACATAAAGCTCGCGGTCAGCGCTGCGAATGATAAAGGGAATGGAGCGCTTGATGAGCGGGGTGATGGTGCGCATCAGGACATTTGATGAGCAGTCGGCTATCAGCGCGTGAAACTGCATGTCGAGCTGTGAATGATCCCGCCCTGCGTTAATGGCTCTTTCAAATTCGTCCTGGTTTTTGCTCAGGACATCCAGCATGTGATCGCTGCGGCTGAGCGCGGCGTCATGGGCAAGTTTAGGCTCGATGAGTGCACGGAGCTCGCAGGAGTCAGAGGCGAGTTTCAGCGGATCCTCGTTTGAGGCGAAATCCGGCGCGCCGCCTTCGCTTTCAGGGATCGCCTTAATGAAGGTGCCAATGCCGCGTTTTATAGTCAGCACGCTGCGGCTGGTAAGGATTTTGACGGCCTCGCGCACGGTGCCGCGGCCGGCTTTCATCAGCTCGCACAGCTCCGGCTCTGAGGGCAGCCGGTCTCCGGCTTTCAGATGGCCTCGGATGAGGGCGCAGATGGCGCCGGCAGTCTGTTCGGTTTTGGTCTTAGGCTCCCCGGCTGATGCGGCGGTGCCGCAGAAACCGGCAGGGTAAGCATACGCAAAAGTCATAAACAACCTCCGAGATTTGGCTAAACCGGCGGGTCAGCGAAACGTGAAGTCAGTTCAAATTTTTTTGCCGCCTGAATTCAGTATACTGATTTATGATATCTACAGTTAACTGTAATCAGACTTTTAGATATCAGAATTTCTGATATCTGTAAAACTAAAATCTCGGCGAAAATTTATGGAATTTCATACTCTTGAAATATTTATCGACGTGGCGGAAACCGGCAGTTTCTCCAAAACCGCCTTGCGGCATAACTGCGCCCAGTCAAACGTTTCAGGGAGGATGCTGCAGCTTGAAAAAGAGTGCGGCTCCAGGCTCTTTTACCGCCACAACCGCGGCGTCAAACTCACGGGAAAGGGGTTAACTCTGCTCGAGTACGCCAAAAAGATCCGCTATCTTGAAAACGACGCGCGGAAAATGCTGCTCGACAAAGGCGAGGCTTACGGCTCCTTGCGCATCGGCGCCATCGAGGCGATCTCCACGAACATCCTGCCGCAGTTCCTCACTGACTACCACCGGCATCACCCCAATGTCCGCCTGTCCGTGACCACCGCGCTGAATAACGCGCTGCTCGAGCCGGTGCTCAGCTATGATCTCGACGGCTCGTTCCTGTCAGGTCCCATCACCAACCCGGATGTCGAGACGATCGCTTTCAGCGAGGAACAGATGTTCATTGTCGCAAGCCCGGACGCCAAATCCCTGGACGATCTCATAAGTCACGCGCCGCTTATCACTTTTCCTGAAGGCAGTTCCTTTCGGGCGAGGTTCCTGAATCTCATCAAGCGCAAGGATGCCGATTTCCAGGAGAACATGGTCATAGAAAACTCCCTGGGCGCGATCATCTCCAGTGTCTGCGCCGGGCTTGGGTACAGCTATCTGCCCAGGCTGAGCGTGGAGGGGCTTTTGGATCAGCATCTTTTGGTGTCATTTACTTTGCGGAAAAACGATCTGCTGCCCATAGATTTCGTCTGCCGCAAAGATCATGTGATGGACACGGCTTTCCGCTGTTTCCTCGATGAGGTTAAAAACCGGGCGGCTGTGCCTGCCTGATCTCCGTTTCTGTCTTTCTCCTCATCCTGCATGCGCCCGATCTCCCTTCTAAACTGCGGGCGCGGTTTTAGCTCACTGTTATAAAACCCACTTCGGTTTTCCGCGCAAGAGCCTGCGGCGACCCCCAAACTTGCAAGCCTGTCAGCCAGGATTTACGTACCTTTACAGCCAGGCGGCCGGTTCAGCGGCTGTCTCATCTTGCAACATCTTACGACAGCAGCAAATTTCCGCTTCAGCTGAGCTGACCGGCGCGGCGGAACAAACACGCAGATGGTGAATGTCCCTTTTAAGGCGGCGCTGACTGCACCACTCGCGTGACTTTTTCATCCTGCTGTTCTCTCTGTTTTGCAGCACTTTTTAAGTGCAGGGCTTTCATCAAAACGGTGCGCGGCTTTCCAGGTGAATAACGAAACGGGCTTGGTTCATCTCAAATGATTGCGTTCATTTCAAGTGATTGCGCTTCACTTCAAGTGAAGCGCTTCCTGAAATGCGGTTTTGAACAGTTTTGGGAAGAGCTGATCACAAGACATCGGACGTCATATTATCGGTGACAGATACCTTTTTGATAAACAAAAATAAATCTGGAATGTTACATATTGGTGAGTATTGCGTCTCCTATCGGTCATTTTGCGTGTTTCCAAAGATCGGGCGTTTTAGAGCCTTAACCTTTGGTCATCGGAAATGGTTAGGAGATAAAGCAAATGGAAAAACTCACCAAGTACAAAGCCGCAGTCGCGCAGGTATCCCCCGCTTCAAAGCCTGAGATGCTCAAAAAGATCGAGAAGATGACCGCAGAGGCCGCCTCTAAAGGCGCGAAGATCATCCTCTTCCCGGAAGCCAGCATCGGCGGTTATCCGCGCGGCAACGATTTTGACTGCAACATCGGCCACCGCGGCGAGAAAGGCCGTGACGACTGGGCTGCCTACCATGACAACGCCGTCGACATTGACGGCCCTGAGATCAAGCAGCTGTGTCAGATCGCCAAAAAGAACCACATCATCCTGGTCACCGGCATCATTGAGCGCGACGGCGGCACCGTTTACTGCTGCGTCGTGTTCATCGGCTCCGACGGCAAATATTTAGGCAAGCACCGCAAGCTCATGCCCACCGGCTCTGAGAGGCTGATCTGGGGCTTTGGCAACGGCTCGACCATGCCGGTCATCGACACCGAGGTCGGCAAGATCGGCGCAGTGATCTGCTGGGAGAACTACATGCCGCTGTTGCGCACCACCATGTACAGCGACGGCATTGAGCTCTATCTGGCGCCGACCGCCGACGGCCGCGAGACCTGGCTGCCTTCCATGAGGCACATCGCGATGGAAGGCCGCTGCTTCGTGCTGACCTGCAACATCATCGCCCATCGCAACGACTATGCCGAAAACTACGGCAAGGCCAAGGATGACAAGGAGAACAAACTGGTCAGCACTGGCGGCAGCTGCATCATCGATCCTTTCGGCAAGGTGCTGGCGGGCCCTGACTATGAGCACGAGTGCATCCTTTACGCCGACATCGACAAGAACCAGATCGCGCGCGGCAAGTTCGATATGGACGTCGTCGGTCATTACGGCCGCCCGGACGTGTTCCAGCTGCACGTCAACCGCTCTGACACCAAAAGCGTCACCAACTTCACCGTCGAAGACGAGCTTATGACGAAATAAACCCTCAGGGCGCTCAGGCGCCCTGGTTTTACCGCTTCACTTTTAACGAGGAACTACCTATGAAAGCACGTATTTTTGCCAAAGCAGCGCTTTGCGTTTCCCTGCTTGCCGTCTCCGTCGGCTCCGCCCTGGCCGCCGACAATGTGAAGATCGGCATGATCCAGCCGCTCTCCGGCCCTAACTCCGTGTTTGGCGTCAACTGCCAGCGCGGTATGCAGCTTGCCGTTGACATGATCAACGAGGCAGGCGGCATCAAGAGTCTGGGCGGCGCCAAACTCGAACTGGTGCCCGCTGATATCCCTACCCCTAACACCGCGGCCCAGGCCACCCAGCGCCTGATCTCCCGCGAGAAGGTCTCCGGCATCGTCGGCCACTTCGTTTCCTCCTCGACGCTGGCGGCCTCTGAGGTCACCGAGCGCATGAAGGTGCCTTTGGTGACCTTCGCCTTTGCCGATCAGATCACCGAGCGCGGCTACAAGTACTCCTTCCAGGTAACCCCTAAGGGCACGGTCTTCGGCGCCGATCAGTTCAACTACATCTACGACATGATGAAAGATCACGGCAAAGCCCCCAAGAAGATCGCGATCCTCTATGAGGACACCGCCTACGGCACGACCCAGGCCAAAGGCCTGAGAGCCGCCGCCCAGGCCAAAGGCGTGGAGATCGTCGTCGATGAGGCCTATCCTCTTGGCATCACTGACGCCAACCCGCTTATCAACAAGATCCGCGCCACCTCCCCTGACATCGTGTTCCCGGTGTCCTACTTCAATGACGCGCTGCTGTTAATCCGCGGCATGAGGCAGCAGGGCATTAACATTCCGGCCGTCGGCGGCGCCGCAGGCTACGTCATAAACGACTTCCGCAAGGGCCTGGGCGAGTACTGCGAAGGTATTCTGTCCGTGGCCTCCTCAAACCAGGACCTGGCGCCCAAGGACTTTGTCGACCGCTTTGAGAAGCAGTACGGCGTCATGCCGACCCACGACGCGATCTCCCACGCTGTGGCTGTTGACGTGATGGCCAAAGCCATCGAGAAAGCCGGCTCAGCCGATCCTAAGAAGATCCGCGACGCCCTGGCGGAGACGAACACCTGTGACGGCATCGCCTCGGCTATCCCGGGCAAGTGCGTCGTCTTTGACAAGAACGGCCTGAACACCAAGACCTTCCCGATCCTCGTGCAGTGGCGCGGCGAGCGTCTCGTGACGGTGTACCCGAAGGATGTGGCCACCTCTGAGCCGGTGCTGCCGCAGTGACGTTAAGGCGGCGGGAGCTCCTCCCGCCGTTATTCCCGGAGCGGTGTTTCAAGCCGGTCACTGCGGCGGCCGCCCCGGTTTTGTTTTGAGGAGAAAGCTATGCTTGCCTTTATTCAGTCGCTTCTGGACGGGATCCTGCTCGGCGGCATTTACGGGGTGATCTCCATCGGCCTGTCGCTCGTGTTCGGCGTGCTGGGGATCGTCAACTTCGCGCAGGCTCAGTTCATGATGCTGGGCATGTACGCTGCCTGGTTTGCCTGGGACTCGTTAGGACTCGATCCGATCCTGGGCGTCCCGCTGACGGGCGCCGTGATCTTCATCATCGGCTACGCCATAGAGAAACTGCTGCTCCAGCCGGTGCTCAAAGCCCCGCCGGTGGCGCAGATCTTTCTGACCGTCGGCCTCATGATCCTGCTTGAGAACGCCGTGCTGCTAATCTTCGGCTCATCGTTCAAATCCGTGGTCGTGTCCTACCAGCAGTCGGGCCTTAAGATCTTCGGGCTCTTCATCAGCGTTCCTTATCTCTTCGCTTTCTCAGCTGCCGTGATCGTCTGCATCGCGCTGTGGCTCTTCCTTTCAAAGACGTGGTTCGGCCGCGCCATCCGCGCCACCGCGCAGGATGAGAACGCCGCCGTGCTCTGCGGCGTCAACGTAAAACAGGTTTACGCGCTGACCTTTGCCGTGGGCGTGGCGCTCACCGCGATCGGCGGTGCCGTGATCCTCCCTTACATGACGGTAAGCCCCACCGTAGGCGGGCAGTTTGCCATTTTGATGTTCACCGTGGTGGTTTTAGGCGGACTTGGCAATGTCGCGGGCGCTCTCGTGGGCGGCCTGGTGGTCGGCGTGATCCAGTCGCTCTCTGCCATGGTGCTGCCGGTGCAGCTGCAAAACCTCATCCTCTTTATGGTGTTCATCGGCATTCTGGCCTTTAAGCCCGAAGGCCTGCTCAAGGAGGCCTGACATGAAATTCAAAGGCGTTACCTTAAACGCGCGCACGGCGGTTTATCTGTGCCTCGCTGTCGCGTTCCTGATCCCGCTGGGCATGGATCCTGACGGCTATCTGCTGCGCATCGTCTCCATGGTCGTGCTCTTTGCGGCCATGGCGCAGGCGTGGAATATCGTAGGCGGCCTTGCCAACCAGCTGTCGCTGGGGCATGCGGCTTTCTTCGGGCTGGGCGCCTACACCTCGACGCTGCTGTTCATCCGCCAGGGGATCTCCCCCTGGGCCGGCATGCTCGCAGGCGGCGTCGTCGCGGCCGTGGCCATGCTGCTTCTGAGCATCCCGCTGTTTCGCTTAAGAGGGCATTACTTTGCGCTCGCGACCCTGGCCTTTGCCGAGGTCTTAAAGATCATCGCAATCCATTTTGCGGATCTCACCGAGGGCCCCACGGGCATCACCATCCCTTACGGCGAGCCTTCGTTTGCGAATTTCCAGTTTGAGTCCAACACTTCCTATTACGTGGTGATCGTGGCGCTGTTTGCCGTGGTCTCGCTGATCTTCTGGAAACTCTCTACCGGCGCCATGGGCTTCAGGCTGCGCGCCATCCGCGAGAACGAGCAGGCGGCCGAGGTGTCAGGCATCGACACTTACCGCATCAAGCTTGGCACTTCCATGGTCTCGGCTTTCACCATGGGCATGTGCGGCACGGTGTACGCCCAGTTCACCTATTTCTTCGATCCTGAGTCGATCTTCTCGATGACCGGCATCTCCGTGAGAGTGGCGCTCATCTGCATCATCGGCGGCATGGGCAGGCTCTGGGGCCCGCTCATCGGCGCCTGCATCCTCATCCCGCTCGATGAGATCGCCGTGAACACCATGTCGGACGTGGCAGGCCTCGGGCCGTTTGTGACCTCGGTCATCCTGATCGCCGCCATCATCTATGAGCCTCGCGGGCTGATCTCAGCCTGGGAGCGCCTGCGCAGGCGCGCGCAGAAAAAGCATGCGGCGCAAAGCGGCCAGGCCGCCGGCGCTGTGTAAGGGAGACAGGAGACAGATATGAAGACTGATTTAAGCAAGGAACTCATCGGGATCACCGGTGAATTCAAAGGGCACGTGCCGCTGCTTGAGGTCTCAGGCATCAGCGTCACCTTCGGCGGCCTGCACGCGCTCTCGGACGTGTCGTTTACCGTGGAGCCAAACGAGATCATCGGCATCATCGGCCCCAACGGCGCCGGCAAGACCACGCTCTTCAACTCGCTCGTGGGGTTGCAGAAACTGTCCTCAGGCCACGTGAACTTTGATGGCAAGCGGATCTCCGGGCACAAGCCGCATTCCATCGCGGCTGCCGGCATGACCAAGACCTTTCAGAACTCGGCGCTGTTCCCGGGCATGAGCGTGCTCGACAACGTGATCACCGCCGCGCTGCTGCGCAATCCGCTGAAAACTGCCAGGCAGGAGTCTGAGAAAGTGCTCAAAAAGCTGGGGCTCTATGAGGTCAAGGACACGGATGTCGCGGATCTGACGTTCCCGCAAAAGGCGTTAACCGAGCTGGCCCGCGGGCTGGCCTCCGGGCCGCGGCTGCTGCTTTTAGATGAAGTTATGGCCGCGCTCTCGCCCTCTGAGATGGACGATGTCATAGGCGTCATCAAGGAGATCAGAAAATCCATGAGCGTGTCGTTCCTCGTGGTCGAGCACCACATGCGCGCCATCATGGCCCTGTGCGATCGCCTCATTGTGCTCAACTTCGGTAAAAAGCTTGCTGAAGGCACGCCGCAGGAGATCGCGAAAAACCCGCAGGTCGTTGAGGCGTACCTGGGTTCATCCGCGTCGGTTCTGGGAGGCGAACATGCTGCTTGAAATCAAAGATCTGTGCGCAGGCTACGGCGCTGCGCCGGTGCTGCATAACGTCAGTCTGAGCGTTGACAGCGGCGAGACGGTCTCCGTGCTCGGTGCCAACACCGCAGGCAAGAGCACGCTGCTGCGCTCGATCTCCGGGATCACTCCGGTGCGCCGGGGCAGCATCAAGTTTGACGGGCATGAGCTCATAGACATGAACGGCAAGGACATCCCAAAGCTCGGGATCGGGCACGTGCCTGAGGGCCGCCATGTCTTCCCGAAGATGTCAGTGGTCGACAACCTGTGGATGGGCGCCTTCTGCAAGCGCAAAGACAAAAAACTTGCAGAGCGCATGGACGGGATCATGCAGATGTTTCCGCGCCTGCGCGAGCGCGCCTCGCAGCTGGCGGGCACGCTTTCAGGCGGCGAGCAGCAGATGGTCGCCATCGGCAGGGCGCTCATGAGCAATCCTAAGCTGCTGCTTTTAGATGAGCCCAGCCACGGCCTGGCGCCGGTGGTCGTCGACGAGGTCCATGAGGCCATAGTCAGGATCGCCAAATCAGGCGTCGCGGTGCTGCTGGTCGAGCAGAACGCGGCGCTGGCGCTGCAGGTGGCCTCGCGCGGCATGGTGCTGCAAAGCGGGCACGCGGTGCTCGAAGGCACGGCGGCGGAGCTGGCGGCCAACCCGGATGTGAGAAAGGCTTATCTGGGAATTTAAAGCAGGCCAAACCTAAGCCGCAGACTGGCCGGTTTTGCTGCCAAGATAAGGTGACAAAACAAGAGGAAGTCACAAAACAGGACTTAGAATTTGTAAGGGAGATACATAAATTCTATAATATGTACGACTGAGGCAGGATCTTTCGAACCTGCCCCAGCTGATGCCTCATTTAAAATACCGGCTCAGACCAGCAAATCAAAATGATCAGCATCACAATGAGAACGTAAATTCTCATCGCAACCTCCTTATCAGGAGTTGGCACGAGTCCGGGAACCGGTGGCGACCGGTAATCCCGGACAACCACTGTCTCCATGAGACATCCTTTCTATTATATCGTAATTTAATCTGAATTACATATACTTAAGTTAATTTTTTTAGTTCTTATCACGATAAAACTGTGCTCCCTGCATATCGATCCGATCGCCGAGTTGCGCCGGCCTGCGATGCCGCAAGGCTTCATCAGCCAGATATCTGTTGAGAACGGGCTTCTGAACTTGCAGGAGTGAGGCTTAACCCTTAAAATAAACCTCGAGGACAGGATCTTTTGATCCTTGATCCCGAGATGCTCATTTGCAATGCCGTCTTAAACTGGCATGCCATGATTTTGAGCATCACACCGCTTACATTAGCTGGCGGTGCCCGTCCGGGAATCGGTTGTCCTTACCGCTCTTCCCGGACACCTGCTGCCCCGCCGTTTAGCGAATCCTTTCTTGAATCCGGCGTATCCTCTATTCATTTGCTCAATCGCGCTCTCTGCCTGTTAAGGCGTCTGTGTCCGCAAATGTGTCAGCAGAAAGCCCGCAGCTGAGTACGCGGCATGGCGCAAAAGCAGGGCGGAGGAGAACGGGACAGGGGAAAACATGAGGGCAGTCAGCGCGGCGCAGGCGCTGACAGCCAAAAGAGCCTTGGTGCTTAAGCTGCGCCGCGGGTTAGCGGAGGCGTTGCCTCAGAGCAGCACCGCCTCCCAGATGGAGCCGGTGTAATGCAGCTTTACCTGCTGGGTGTCAGGCTTCGTCCCTGCTTTCTTGTAGCTCACCTCCACGGTCACCGCGGCGTCCTGGCGATCCTCGGTATATTCGGTTTTTACCGCTTTGACCGAGGCGATGCCGCCTTTTTTGATGGTGTCGTGTTTGAGCTCCTCAAAGGCCGAGCCGAGCTTGCCCATGAACTCCTGAAGCTTCTCGCGATCAGGCGCGTCATTAGGCACGGCCTTGTTTAATTTGAGCATGGAGAAGACCTTTGCGGTGTCGCCGGTGTAGGCGGCGCTCACAAGCTCGCAGGCCACGCTCTCAGGCGTGGCGGTTTCGGATTTGCCGCAGCCTGAGAGGCAGAAAAAAGCGACGGCGAGCGCCAGAATAAATGAGCTGAGACGGGATAAAGACATGGGACATTCCTGTGCAAAAATTCCTCTGCAATTATAAAGCCCCGCCTTAAAAGCGCGATCACCTGCCCCCTCCGGCAAAACTCAGCGCCAGCCTGGCGCCTGTCACCGCGCAGAGTGCGAACTCGCACAAAGCGGTAACGTGCGACACCGGTTTGCCCGTCTGCAGCGCCGCGCACAGGAGCGCAAAGAGCAGCACCCCTGTGGCAATTGACAGCATCCTGCGCGTCGCGTAAAGCGAGCGCAGCCCCCAGGCGCATTCGGCGCGTTTGTAGACGAACGATACGAAGGCGAGGGCAAAGAGCGCTGCCATGGGCGCGGCGCAGGCGAGTGCCGGCACGGCAAGGCGCATGCTCATGAGCGTGTAGAGATCATAGGCGCCCATGCAGTCAAAAGCCTGGCCAAAGCCGCCGCCGCCGGTGTGCAGCCAGGCGAGCACCTGGTTTAGCGGTTCGCGCGCCGAGACGCCCAAAAAATCCAGCAGTTTCTCGCGCTCGCGCCAGGCGATGCCGGGGGCGCGCGCGGACATGAGGATCACGACGAGCATGGCGATCCCGAGCATGATGAAGATTAAACGGTAAAACAACGCAAACAGGATCATGACAAAGCTCCCTGAACCAGGCCTGAGCGCGGATTTGCAGGCGGCATGGCGCGGCTGAGAACGGGCAGGCGTCCTTTAACCGTCCTGCCGTCAGCAAGGCGCGCGACATACTCCAAATCGGGCAGCGCCGCGAGGGCGCCGGGCGGGATCAGCGCAGCCTCGGAGAACGAGGCCGAGCGGCTGCGGCTGCCGCCTTCAAGGTGCGGATCGCGCTCCGGGACGCCATGGGAGATCGAGCGATCGGTCTTCGCGGTCTCAGGCAGCGCGGCCACGGCGGCGTTCGCCGTCTCGGCATCGATGACGCGCAGGCTGATGAGGCTGTTGCAGTTGCCCATGATCTGGAAGGCCAGCGCCCGGCTGCCGCCGCGCGCCTCGAGATCGGCGACCGTCTGGGTCGCGAGCGTCACGGCAAAGCCGGCGCCGCGCGATTTGTTGAGCAGCTGCACCATGGACTCGCACACGAGCTCCGCGGCCTCGTCGATGAACACGCTCACGCGCTTCGGAGCCTGGGGCGCTGGGCCTTCGGCGTAGATCTTGCCGGCACAGGAGGCGAGATCGGCAAGCATCAGGCGCCCTAAAGCCGAGCCTGCGGTGTGATCGTTAAGCGATCCGAGGCTCACGTACGTGACGGAGCCTCCTTTTAAGATCTCGGAAAATGATTTGCCTTTTCCCGATGAGAGCAGCCTTGCAAGCGGGCCTGAGCACAGCGAGCTTAAGATCGGCATGGCGCCGGCGCTGATCTTCGAGTAATAGGCTTTGTCATAGCGCAGCACCGTGAAGATGAGATCGAGCCTGGGATCGCGCGGGTGCAGCCCGGTGCCGGAGAGCCAGTCGTAAAAGCCGCGCAGCGCGTCGGCTTTGGGGCCGCCTTTTTGGCAGATCCGCTCAAAATAGACGCTCACCTCGGTGAGAGCGCGCTCGGCGGTGAAATCGCGGAAGTAGTCCTTGGCGATGTTTAACAGCGCATCCGAGTCGCTTAGCAGATCGCGGATGGCGCTTACGGTGACCTCCCGGCCGCACAGCTCGAGCGCGCCCGCGGCCGCGCTTACCGCCGTGTTGGCGTAGGCCTTAAACGACGCGGCCCCGCCGTCGCCTGCCATGAGCGAGGAGACGCGATCGCCGATCTCGGCAGGCGAGCGGTAGCTGCCCAAAGGATCCCATGCCTCGCTCTCATCAGGGCGCAGCAGATCGACGCTTAAGAAATCGCCTGAGCGCGATGCAAGGGCGCAGGCGGCTTTGAGCGTGTCGCGCAGGCCGTCGTCGCCTTTGGGGTCAAAGACGACAACGCTGTCCCCGCGCAGCACGGCCTGGGCTGCCAGGAGCTCAAAGAGCCTCGTCTTGCCCGCGCCTGTCGTCCCGAAGATCAGCGTGTGGGCGCTGAGATCTTTGACCTTTGCCCACACGCTTTCGCGGTTTTTGAGCGCCAGCGTGTGCAGATCAAGGCTGCCGTGCCCTGAGGGCGCCGGGGTCAGGCCGCGGATGAGGCGCTCGCGCAAAAGGCGCGAGTGCCTTGGTTTGAAGACAAAGCCTCTGCCCAAAAGCACCTGCTGCGGGTGTTCCTGCATGAGCGCTTTGAGATCCTCAAGCTTTAAGATCTCGGGCTTTTTGAGGCCGCGCGCGGCGCAGAGGCGCTCGATCACCCTAAAATGCGGCGCGGGCAGGATAAGCGAGATCGCAAACAGCGCCCAGTCGGCCGCGGAGAACGGCCAGCTGAGCGTAAAGAGCAGCGTTGCCTGAAAACCCAGGATCGCCAAAGACCAGACTCCCGCCCTCGGGCGGGCAAAATTCACATCGGAAAACTCTCCCACAAAACCTCCTTCACTTCTGAAACCGAAACACGCGGCGCTGGAAGATCTGCTCCCTGCCGCCGCGGGGGCAGATCATGCCAAAGTGAAAATTCGGCTTTTGGGAAAAGCGTGCAGCGTGCACGTTTTTCCTGCAAAGGGGATTTTCGGATCTGCTATGATCCGCGCCTGCGCTGCGCGCAAAAGCGGGAAAATCAGCCGTATTTTGCTGTGAGATCAAAAGAGTATTTGATGATCGTGATATGAAGCACTTTGCGCGGCGTCGGCGGGGAAGTGATAAATCTTCTCAACAAAATTTTTTCGGAAGCTTAAAAGGGCGGTTTATGGAGCGCGACAGCACACTTGCAGATGACAGGCATTTTGAGGCCATCGCGTTTTTGCAGGATTGCGGCCTTTGGGATCTCATCGGCGATGACACCGCCTCGCTCTCGCTCAACGGCAAAGAGGGGCTTCGCTTCCTTGAGACCGCGTGCCTTGAGCCTTGGCGCTATGACATTAACCCTCTTAATGCCCGTCAGGTTCTGAAGATATGCACCCGTATGCGCCCGTTGCCTGCGATCTGGCCGGGTTCTGAGGCGCTCTGGGACGGCGATGAGCTCTCAATGCCGCTGAGTCCTCGCGATCAGCTCTTTGACTGGCTTCTAAGGCTTGAGCTCCAACACCGCGGCGACGGGCTGCCTTATCTTGCAGGCTGCGCGCCTTTGGATGCTGAGGATCTTGAAGCGGCGCAGCGGGCGCGGCGCCTGCTGGGGATTTCCTTTGAGAAGACCGCGCTTTTGTGGAGCAGCAACCCGGCGGCTTTCCACCGCCGGGCGCTTGATGAGCTGTTCTGTGCAAATGATCCTGTGCTTGAGCCCAGGGTCAGGCCCCTTGAGGGCGATCTGCGCGCGCTCGATCAGCTCTTAGGCGCGACCACGCCTGAGCTGCGCAACAGCAAAAGGCGCCGGCTTCCCAGGCAATCGCTGTGGCTTTACGCCGCGGTAAGCGCGGCGCGCTGTGACTGGTCGGAGCGCGCGGGCGGGCATCTGAGCCTGGTGCTGCGCGAGCTGCGCGGCAGGCGCGTCAAGCGCCTTGAGCGCCTCTCAAAGTCGCGGGGCAAGGCGGTGTCGGGCATAGGCGAAGCGCTCGGGCTGCCTGAGGGCTTTTTTTGCAAAGACAGCACTGAAGAAATCATCGCGCCTGAAGCGCTGCTTGAGCGGGCGCTGCTGCTTAAAAGGAAATGGCGGCGGCTGAAGCGGCCCACCGCTTCGCAGCGCGAGACGCTCGACGATTTCATCATCGCCTGCAAAAAGGTGGCGGGGCTTGAGGGAAAGACCGGCGCGGAAAGAGCTGCGGCGCTCTGTGGCCTTACCGAGCGGCAGGAGATGCTGGCGCGGGCAGTCTTGCAGCACCGCAAGCTGCCGCAGTGCCGTCTCGTGCGCCCCTCTTCTGATCTCAGGCAGCGCCAGGCTCTGTGGCAGGGGCGGCGCTGCCATCCGGGGACGGTGAACCGTTTGAAGATCTTAAACGGCGCTTAACATAGCTGAAACAAACTGCGCAAAAGCCCCCTGCGCGATCCGCTCGACAGATTCGACAGTTAAACTGTCGAGCACTGGACAAAACTTTGTCGAGTGACGGATACTCATCTTCGACCAGCAGGAAATTCAGCGGACATACGGAAAAAAAACATTGCAATTGCGGTAAATATCGGCAAGCTCATCACGGGACAATCAGTCGAGCCTGACAGGGTGGCGTTCTTTCCTGATCTTGAGCCGCTTTCTGTGTTGCATACGGTCTGCGCCTTTGCCAATGATCTTGAAAACCTCGGCGGCGGCTATATCGTGTTGGGCGCTGCAGCGGAGAACGGAACAGCGAAGCTCCCGGTAAAAGGCCTTATGAGCGGTCGCACCGGCGGCATGCTCAAAGAACTGCGCGCTTTGTGCAGGCTTATTGAGCCTTTATATGAGCCGCAGGCAGAACGCGTGCTGTATGAGGGCAGGCATCTGATCGTGCTGCGCTGCGGCGGCGGGTTCGGGCGCCCTTACACCGCCCCTGAGGATCCCAAAAGGCCTCGCGCGGACCGGCGCTGTTACATCCGCGCTCTCTCTGATACCGTCGCCGCCTCCCCTCAGGAGGAGCAGGATCTGTTTTGCGTTTCCTCGGTGATCCCCTTTGACGATCGGCCCAATCTGGCGGCGCGCCTTGAGGATTTGGATCTTGAGCTGATCCGCGACCATCTGCGCAAAACAGACAGCCCCCTTGCAGCGCAGTTTGACTGCAAGACGCTCGAGGATCTGGCAGACGATCTGCAACTGCTCGACGGCCCGCCTGAAAACCGCAGGCCAAGGAACGTCGGGCTTTTGATGTTCGGCGCTGATCCGCAGCGCTATTTTCGCTATGCGCGGATCGAGGTCGTCGATATCCCCGACGCGACCGGCGACAGGATGACGGAGAAGATCTTCACGGGAACGCTGCAGCACCAGCTCGCCTGCGCCCTCGCCTACATCAAGAATTACATCCTGGCGGTGCGGGTGATCAAGCACGGCGATCGGGCTGATGCCGACCGCATCTGGAACTATCCGTATCCGGCAGTCGAGGAGATCCTCACCAACGCGGTCTGCCACAGGTCATATCAAGTCCAGGAACCCGTTACTGTAAGGGTTACCCGCACGCAAATGGAGATCACGAGTCTCCCGGGCTTTGAGCGCGGCATTACGGACGCTGATATTGAAAAAGGCGAGATCCGGGTCAGGGTTTGCCGTAACCGCCGCATCGGCGGCTTCCTCAGAGAACTCGGCTTGCTCGGGACGCGCAACGCCGGCTTTGCGAATGCTTACCGCTCGTTAAAGCATAACGGCTCGCCGCGGCTGCAATTTCTGACGGATCCTGAGCGCTCTTATCTGACGGTGATTATCTCGATCCATCCTGAATTCATCGACAGGCGCGCTCAAAGGCAAAACAAATATCAGGAGCGGATCCTTGAGGCGCTGGGCATCAAGTGCCTGACGCTTACGGAGCTTGCAAAAGCTCTGGGATACAGGGGGAGCAGCAAAAAGCTCAGGGACAATGTGAACCTGATGGCCGCAGGCGGGATCCTCGAGAGCGCGCCTGACGCTCAAAAGAACCTGCGTTATCGTAAAAGCACATAACTTACTGTAAACACAGCATATAACCGCTTATCAAGGTAAAGGGCTCTGTGTCAGGCCGGCAATCTGCCACGCGCGTTACCGGCGCCAGGCTTGACATCGGCATCGTGACTGATAACCCGGAGACCGTCTGATTTCCGCGACAGTTGGCGTTTTCGCCGATCGGACCTTTTATCGCCGATCGGACCTTTTGTCGCCGGTTTACCGCCGGTTTACCGCCGATGTCCTGATTTACCGCCGGTTTACCGCCGATTTTTCAACGGCGCCGCTGTGCTCCGGATGGAAGGGAAGGACATGACTGAAATGAATCTTCAGCGTTGTTCTGGCAGGATTAAGATCCACGCCATAACTCACATCAGCATTCACCTCTTCTCGCATTGTTGCCACGGCATCGCTCATACCGTATCCGGCGCGATCGCCAAAGCCTGCCAGAGTGAACATGCGCATGATGAGCGGATTGCGCGGATCGGAAACGCCGCCTTTAAGGGCTGTTTTAAGGTCTACCCGCAGATCCCCGGGGTTGGCAATGGTGATGCCATTCGGGCTGTTGATGATGACAGAGCCTTGCTCGCCGCGATAGTCGCCGTGGGCCAGCGCATTTAACAGCAGCTCTCTGAGGGCGCGGTGACTGTGCGACTCGTCTGCGCGCGCGACCCTGTCTTTGAACGCAAAGGGTGCGCTCAGATCCTGGCCTAGGCGGGGACAGACCTGCCTGAAGAAGTCAAAGACGTTGCCGCTCCAGTGGCCTGAGGAAGAGGCAAGGCGGTAAGTCCGGCGCGCCTGAGGAGCGAATTCCTCCCGGTATTCCAGGGAATACTGTGGCAGTATTTTCACGATCTCGGGGTCACGGCCGAACATGATCAGGCCTGCCAGGGTGGGATGGTATTTGCGGTCTTCAGGTGACAGGACCGCGGCCCCGATATTGCGCAGGAACCGCTCGTCATCGCAATCATTCCATATGTGGCTGCCGCGGAATGCGTGAAACCGGTCGCGATAGGCTTTGACGGTGCTCTTGCAGAATACTGACATCCCGAGATTGGAGAGAATCTGCTGATCGGCCGTCAGCCCTGAGGCTTCGCAATACATTGCCGCGAGCTGCTTTCTGCCGCATCGCAAGTCGCCATCGATGCTCCGGCGATAGGTGCACTCTTCCGGGTTCTGGTTCAGATATACAGGCCGCAGGGCAGGCTCGGCTTTGGGCACCTCTACCACCACGATGCTTTTGCCGTCTAGCTTTTCAGCATGCACCATACGCTCGGTGAGGAGGTTCACGCTCACTTGCTGACGTTCGCTGACGTGATCCCGGATCTCAGAGATGAGCCTGCGCGGATCGTTCACGCCTTCAACCACAAAGCGATGGTCTTCCGTGTCTTCCGCGCCGAGGAGGATGATCCCTCCTTCGGTGTTGGCAAATGAACTGTAGGTCTTCCACACCGACTCAGGCACACCGCCTTGGGCGGTCACTGCCTCAAGGCGGTTGCCCTTTGTGAAGTAGACCGCTTTGCTTATGTCGAATGTACGCTGCTTCATGATTTTACTGTTTATTTTGCATAGATAATCCTGAGCAGTCCCGCCGGGCCGGCTTTGCGGAGCTAATTTGCTTTTTTGACAAAACCATCCAAATTAAGGGTAAAACATCCGGAGACGCCGTTCCCGGCGATAAAACCGCCGTTGATGATCCTTTGCGCTGCGCTGCAGCACAAATCAAAACAGTAGCCGGTCAGCTTTTTGATGTCCTGGTTGTTCAGGGCATCGATGTATTCGCCCCGGTCTTCGACCCTGATCACGCAGGGAGGGTAACCAAGCTTCAGACACTGAAACACCATCAGGGCGCGGCCGACTCGGCCGTTCCCGTCAGGAAACGGGTGGATCATCTCGAACTTAAGATGCTGGCGGCAAATTGCTTCCAGGTTTTCCCTGATGCTGTTTGCATGTTCAAACTGAGCTTTGCAGTCGGTGATCCAGTTTTCAAGCGCTGTCGGAACGGCATAAGGCTGAACAGTATTAAAACTTGCTCCAAGGATTATGTTCGGAACTTTCTTGTATTCTCCAGCGCGGTGCTCAACTACGTCTTTACAAATGCAACGGTGAAAATTTTTAATTACATCCTGAGAAAGACTGGTATTGTTTTCAAGGCAGTCAAGCAGATACTCCAAAAAATAATGCCGCGCAAGTTAGTGGTGTAAATTCAGTTGCCTGAACGAAGCCGAAGCCGCCGCCCCGGAAAAAATTGAAAGATCGGGCATGCTTTTGACACAGCTCTGAAACCAAAAGAGCCATGGTTCTCTATAGTTGATTTAGGAAAAAA
>DKSD01000095.1 GCA_002473165.1 Succinatimonas sp. UBA7265 | reverse complement strand
GTCCTTCCTTGTTAGTATTCAGATATTTTATCTTTAATAACATTGAGGTCCTATTACTGTGTCTATGCAATATTTGCTAAATGAATTACCTCTTGAATCAGTCCCTTGATACAAAGTTGAATTCCCCATATGCATAATGGTTTCGTCCCATGAATTTCCGTCTGAACTTCTTCCGTTTACGATTGTTGTATTCCCTACGTCGTATGTATTTTCTGTCCAAGAAGTTCCGGTTCTGGTGTTATATCCGTTCACTTGAGTCATGCCGCCCATTCTTTGAACGTCGTATTCATTACCGTAATCGTCGTAACAATGACTGTATGCACCAGTACCCATACATCTTGCAGACGCGCTGAATGTCACTAAAAGGGAAAAGCATCCTATTAACACCGTGGTCTTCTTCATGATTAATCTCCTGCAAAGGTTGGCTATCAGATAACTGCAAAAATGCTGTCACATACTCATCCCCATAGTTTCTTTCTGAAGAAAAGCAACTCCAGAAATTATGCATTTCACATCTTGTATGTTTTATCTGATTTTATACCATGTCTTAAAACTTTTCCAGACTTTATGAGAAGCATGACAAACTGCAAGTGTCAGCGTTTAAGTCTAGACTTTATATAGAGATTACAAACAGATAATAGCGGGATATTTCAAAAAAAAGCAACAGCCATCCAGTGAATCCGTTATGATCCACCGAACTCTCCGGATGTGTATCAGCTCCTGAAAAGGAGCTCAAGATGAGAACTCTATTCTCGTTTTGATGATCATCTGACTTATGACTTGGTCTAATCCGGTCTTCTGATGAAACATCAGCAGGAGCAAGGTTGAACGATCTTGCTCCTTCCGCTTCTGATTATAAGATCTTTAAGCCGCTGAAAAAAACGGCCCCGCACTTTCGTTTTCTCCGCATGTCATATATATTACGCGAGCCGTCCATGAGGCTGGCACGGACATGGCATTGTTTTTTCAATGGTTCAGGAGTAATCATGAGCGATCCTCAGGCAAAGGAATTCTTCACAGAGCACTCTTCAGAGGTCGGTGAGGCCGTCGAGGCGTACGGAGCCGGCAGTCAGCTTAACCGTTCGCAGGTGAAACTGCTCTCCAAAGCTTTCCCGGGCCAGGTGCTTCCGTGAAGGCAGGCCCGGCTTTGCAACGACAGAGTGTTTCGCTGGTTCATGAGCCACCACACGGATCTTTGCGACGCGGTGGTCAACCGCATCTGCTCACATCTGCCCGTTGAATACCGCGAGGTGCGCTCGGCGTTTTCCCACCAGGATAATCACACGCTCTCGCTGGGCGCCAGGCAGCGTTTCGTAATCTGCGACATTCTCATCGCGATGCCCAAAGAAGACAAAAAGTCCGGCGATGCCGGACGCTATGTCGATCTCGAACATCAGAACCGCGACGAACACGACGTCATGCAGCGGGCGCTGACCACAAACTGCCTGATGTTCGGGTGCAACGCGCCGGAAAACAGCGATCGCACTGACATCCCCGGAGCCATGACGATCTTTATTTGCAATTTCAAGCCGCCCAAAGAGGTTAACAGCTGGTATCGGGTGGCAACCATGAATTCCGATCTTGACGGGCATAAGACCGGTCTGGATTTCACTGCAGCGATCATCTACACAAGAGGCCCGAGGATCCCGGAGGATCTTTCAGAGCTGTTGGAGCTTTTAAGGACTGGAGATGATGAAAAATCAGGTAAAGATCAATTTGTAAACGGAATTAAAAACACTATGATTGAAGAGAGAAAGGTTCGTTCCCGGTCATCCACACTGGAAGGCAGGTATTTTATGAGCGATGTGCTGACTTCCTATGAAAGGTATTTGTACGAGGCCAGAGGTGAGGCCAGAGGTGAGGCAAGGGGACTTGCCAAAGGCAAACACGAAAGCAGGCTGGCTGACATCAAGGCTCTGCTGGCAAGCCCGCATTTCAAAAATCTCAACGAGATATTTGACACTCTAAGAATCTCAGAGGCGGAACGGCCGACCTATTCGGCGCAGCTGAACGCTGAGCAGGCCGTTAAAGCGAACTGATCACTGGGATCGCGCCTGACAGCGGCTACCTTTCAAGCTCCGCTAAATCTTAGCTAAAAATTGAGATTTAGCGGAACTTCACGACCGGAACAGATCATCCAGAGTCACCTCGCTTTGAATAAGGTTGCTGTACTTGTTTTTCTTCACCCCATAGGTCGTGATCATCGTCAGCTGCAGGGAGTCCCTGGTTCCGGTCACCCTTCTGAAAGCGTCGAGCTTGTTTCTGAGCACCGCGTCGTAAGCCTTGTCGATCACGAAATCGTTAATCGAGTATTTCATTTCACAAAGGTTGGCAACCCTGTCCCTGCGCACCATTACCAGATCGATCTGCGCCCCGGAGATGCCAAGTTCGGCGTCCCCTTTCGTATACCAGACGAATTCCTCGGTAAGCACGCCTGAGATCCCCAGCGTTTGTTTAATCTGGCGGATATGATCTTTGCACAGCTGCTCAAACGTCAGCCCGGCCCACGCCCGCCGCGCCGGATCGTCGATCGCATTGCTCCAGTAGTGCTCATCCCGGCCATAGTGGCCCTTTATGTATTTGAAATAAAAGGCAGTATAGTAATCTGAGAGCTGGTACAGCGCGCCTTTCTTCTTCTTTTTGTAAAACGCCGACACCCGCACAAATCCTGACGCTTCCAGATTGCCGATGATTTCCGAAAGATCTCCGTTGACATTAAGCCCGGTCTTTTCCGCGAGTTCATTCCTGCTAAGCCCGCAGGCCTTTTCGCTCAATGCCTGCACCACCTTTACGCAGTTCCTGCTGTTTGGGAAAAGCGCCTGATACAGATGGCTGAACTCATCATGCAGTTCCCCGTTTTTTTTTGAAGAACAGGCTGTCGATGTTCTGGCTGAATGACAGAGCGCCACGCAGCAGGTTCAGATAAAAAGGAATGCCGCCCATGATCATATATGCCTGGGCAATTTCTGATCGCGACCAGCGGATATTCCGGCGCTCAAGCAGCATCTCGGTCTCAGAGAGCGACAAAGGAGCAAGATACAGCTGGCAGGTCTGCCGGTTAAACAGACCGCCCTTGTTTTGGTTAAAGTTACTGATCACCCAGGAAGTGGCCGATCCGCACACGATGAAAACCAGATCGTCCTGCGCACCCGCCCAGTCATTCCAAAACCATTCAAACGCGTCCGTGAAACCGGATTTCATGGTATCAAGCCACGGCATTTCGTCGATGAACACCACCGCTTTGCCGCCGCTTTGCATTTTTGCGCTGAGGTAACTTCGCAGCAGCTCAAAAGCCTCAGGCCAGTCCTGTGGCGCCGCCCTTTTCTCCCGGGTTCTGCGGTTATATTCGGCGGCGAAGTTCCTCAGCTGAAACTCTTTGGGTTTGCTAAAGGCGCCGGTAAGTTTGAAGGCAAAGCGCCTGTCAAAGAACTCCTCGATTAAAAAGGTCTTGCCTAACCTTCTCCTGCCGCAGACGACGATGAGCTGTGCGCACTCGGCCTGCATGCACTCCTCAAGGCGCTGCCATTCTTCTGATCTTCCAATAACTTTACTTCTCATGGCAGTCCATCCTTGCAGAATATTTCCGCTAAATCTTAATTTATTATGCAGATTAAGAGGAAGAAAACCGATGAGCCGATCACAGGCCCTTGGACTGTGCCGCGCCCTCAGTTTGCGGCTTGGGTCAAATCCCCCTATAATTTAACAAATTGCGCTCACGCCTTCAGCGCGCTGCGCGCTTGAGCATCAGCACCCTTTTAATACCTTTCCGCCCTGCCCTTTGAGGATCCCATGGCAAAACGCAAATCCGCCAAAACCGCAAAGATCACCGCCCCCGCGGGCTGTCTCGCAATTCCGCGCTCCGCGCTTGAGGGCCTGATCCCTCAGCCCGCATCCGGCATGCGTATGGCCGAGAGTGAGCACCTGCCGCGCTGCGAGATGCTGTGGAAGTACCTTATTCCTCAGGAAAATCTCGAAAAGCGCTTTGGCGACGCCATCTTAAAAGGCCATCACCGCGATGACATCCCCGATGGCTTTGATGTCATCGCCTTCCCGCCTGAGAGCGATCTGAAGCTGGTGATCCAGATGCGCCTGGGCTTTTTGGGGACCACGGCTGAGGTCGTCAGCGCGATGCCGGTGGCCAGCGGCGCGGTCAACACCCTTAAGATCGTCAGCACCTTTGAGCGCGATGACGGCATCGGCGAGGTAACCGCGGAGCTTGACGGCATCCCGCTTACGTTCTTCGATCCGCTGTACCTGAAAAACCGCTTTTGGTATGTGCCGGGCAGAAAGCTCGAGTTCGCGCTCTACGCCATTGCGACCGTCTGCCGCAAAGAAAAGCCGGGCACGGCCGGGTGCCGTGTCGGACCGTTCTTTGACCTTTACGCGCGGGATTATCTGAGCGCGCACCCGGGCGTTGCCCGCTCAGAGGTTCCGCCCCTTGAGATGAGCTCGGAGCTGGTCTCAGGGCTGACGATTCACGCCTACACGAACAGCTACGCCTTCAACGGAAAGGTGCGGAGCACCGTTTCAGAGGATTTTCTGGGCATAAAGACCGTACAGCTCAACACGGATTTTCACCCCGTTCCCGGCAACCGCGATCTCAGCGTCGGCATAAACCTCGTGGCCTCGGAGCGCGTTCTCGACGGTTTTTCCCCCAAAAAAGGCGATCAGATAAGCGGCATCGCCTTCCTCTGCGCCAGCCTGGTCATCCGGCCGCAGCAGGATGACGAGGATGACGACGGCGATGACGAGATCATCTCAAGCGAGCCTGCTTTGGGCAAAGGCTCAAAGCGGCGCGGCTAAACCTCAGACACGATTAAGGCACTGACATGAAGAACACGGACAAAACGAAATCCGGCACCCTGTATGAGGCCATGCTGCGCGCCCTTGCCGGCGGGGGCTCTGATGAGGCCCTGGTTCAGCTTGGGATCTATTACACGGAACGAAAAGATCTCCAAAAGGGGCTTGAGTATTTCAAACAGGCCGCAGGGCACGGGGATCTGTGGGCGATGCTGTATCTTGCCGAGCAGCTGCCCGGCGCTGACGGCAAAAAAGCCATGCAGCCTGAGGATCAGATGCGCCTCTTCGAGACGATCTCCGAAATTTTTATGCAGGCGATGAAGCACAAAAATGTTCCCGCGCCGCTGGCTGCCGAGGCGTTCCGGGAGTACCGCCGCGCGAGAGGGCCGTTTTACAGCCTCATGGGAGCAACAGTCGAGATGCTGATGCTGTGCAGCGGCGCGCTTGATCAGCGCGACACCTGCGACTGCGCACGGATGATGGCTGAGAGGATCAGCAGGCAGTTCACCAAGGTTCCCGCGCGTTTTCCTTTCCTGAGCGTCAAAGATCCCGCCGCGCTTTCCGTGTCCGAAGCCGTCCACGAGGCGGCCGTCGCGCTGGAATACGGCGTCAAAGAGCTCACCGTCCAAAACACCTCGGCCGCCGCGCGCCTCTGCGCCGAGGCTCTGATCGACCACTTTGAGATCGACAATGCCCCGGAGTTTCAGCACATCGATCAGGATCTGGGGTATGACCAGGACGTTTTCTGCCAGGAACTCATCATGCTGAACTCGCTTGCCCTGGCAGTCTGGAAACATGAAAACTCCCTGGGGCTGCAACAAGCCTGGGATCTCGCGGGCTATGTAAGCGCCTCGCTCGGCAAAAACCTCATGAGGCTCTGCAACCAGGCGCCCGCGGCGCAGTTTAAAGATCAGCTGCTGCAGGTCCTGGACTTCTGCTCTGCCAGCGGGAACCTGCGCGCCTCGGATCTCATCATGGATCTGGCGCAGGACGGCAGGCTTGTCAAAAAGACCGACGAGCTGCGCATGAAGATCCTAAAGCGCCTTGCAGAAGGCGGCGACAACCAGGCGCAGCTTAAGCTGGCGCAGCGCCTTGAAGGCGATCTCTTTATGGGACAAAACCCTCAGGACGCCCGCAAATGGTATCTGAAGGCCGCCGAGGTGTGGCTTGACGGCGCCATGGCCGCGCTTACAGATTTCTACGCCGAAAACGCCCAAAAAACCGGAAAAAGCGGCGAGGAGGCCCGGCTGCGCTGCGCCCACTGCCTGGAGCACGGACTGGGACGCAAAAAAGATCCGGAGGCGGCCAAAGCCTTATATGAGAAGCTCAAAGAGTCGCCTTTAAAGCACGCGCGCCTTGCCGGGCTCGCCGCCCGCGCAGGCGATCAGGATGAGGCCTTGGCGGAGCTTAAGGCCGCGCGCGGCCTTGCGGCAAAGCTTAAAGCAGGCTCTCAAAAGGCGCTGTGGAACGCTTACCTTGACGGCTGCGCCCTGGAGTGCGGGATCGGCGAAAAAGCGGATCCAAAGAAAGCTTATGACGTCTTCATCGGGCTTTTGGGCAGCGGCATCGAAAAGGGTCTTTGCGATCTCTCCGATCGCATCAACCGCTGCCGCGCTCCCGAGAGAACGGACAAAAAGCCTGAGAAACCCTCAGTAAAACGCTTTGACCGCGAGGCTGAGAAATGCCAGAGCCGCTTTAGCCAAAGCGGCGAAGATCCGCTCGACTGGGCGCACTCAATCCGCGACACTCTTATGAATCTGCCTGAATTCGTGCAAAAGCCTGACACCGAGAGTGATGAGCAGGAAGCGCTTGAGGCCGCCGCGGCCCTTAAAGCGCAGCTGCCTGAGCTTTCGCAGTACTTCTGCGATGACGGGATCGAGAGCGATCTTGAGGATCCTGAGGAGATCAAAAAATCGCTGGGCAGTCTTTTTAAAGAAGGCACGCGGATCACCCTTGAGACCTGCACCATCGTAAGCTCGGCCCAAGGCGGTTTTTCAGGCGGCGACAACCTGCGCTTTCTCATCCTCTCAAAGGGCCTCACCGAAATCAAAGAGCCCTGCTTTTTAAGGCTCAAGGCCGCGGCGATCCCGTATGGGGATGTGCTGCAAGTGCTCGGGGTGCATGTCAAAGACGACTGCATCCTCGTAATAATGCTGCACAATCCCGATCCAGCGGTGGCGGCGTTCCGACTGAGCGCCTTAAGCGCCAAAGACAATCCGCTCAAAAACCTCTGCAAGGACTTTGACCGCCGGTGCGACGAGGAACCTGAGATCAGTTTCTATGACGACGGGCTGCAAGAGGCCGCGCGCCATCCCAGCCTGGGCGCCTCGCGCCCGGGCACGCTCCTCGGGTATTTTTTAAAATTTTAAACCGCGCCCGGATCCCGCGCGGCGCGTTAAACCTTGAGCGCGGGCTCTTTGCGCCCGCCTGACTTAAAATTTATCCGCCCCTTAAAATCCTGAGTGGCGCAAATCATCGCTGAGGGCAACATCCGCCCTCTGAGGCTTAAGGCAACATGGCAAAAACATCCGCAAGCAAAAAACCCGAATTTACTGATCCCGTAGCCGCCTATCTGGCCGCAACCCCCGCTTCAGGCGCCGTCACAGACCATTTGCGAACCGGGATCTTGTGGAAATACTTCTTTTTGGAAGATGAATTTAAGCATCAGCTGGCCCTGGGCCTGACCCGCGGCAAAGAGCGCGCTGACGCCCCGCAGGATCTCATCGCGATAAACTTCCCTCAAGGCAGCAGCCTGCAGGCGCTGTTCCTTTTCAGGCGCGGCTACATGAACCCCTCAGGCGAGTTCCTCGCCATGTCCCCTGAATGCGCCGGGGCGGTAAGCCTGTTAAAACTGCTAAGCACCGATGAAATGGAAGACGGCACCAGCGAGATCACCGCAGAGTGCAACGGCTTTAAGCTGACTTTCACCGATCCTTATTTCGCGCGCAACTTTCCGTGGTACCGCCGGGGCAAAAAATATTACTTCGCGCTCTACGGCATCGCCTTAAACTGCTCCGTTGCGGCTTCAAAAGACCGCGGCGCGCTCAGGCCTTACGCCTTCACCTCCTGCCATGCCTGCCGCGGGCGGGTGCTCGCCGTAAAACCCGGCAATTTCCTTGACGTTAAGCTCACTCATGTGCTGACTCAGATAAATTTGGATGAAGCGCGTACGGTGTCACTGCCCGTAAACCTCTGCGCCTCAAAATACGCGCTCAGCGGTTATGAGCCTCATGAGCAGGATGAGATAAGCCTCAACGTCTGCCTGTTAGGGCATCTGGTCACCAAAGAACCGCCGCGCGCTGACGGCGGCATTGCGCTCTTTGACGGGACGGATTTTTCCTCTTTCTGACACTCTGCTCTTAGATAAAACGAGTTTACAAGGCTGAATATGGAAAAAACATCAAAAAAAGGCTCAAAGACGTTGCTTGAGGCCGCGCTGCGCACCTTGGCAAAAAACGAATCAGGCGAGGCTTGCAGCCAGCTTGGGCTCATGTACCGCAGGCAAAATGACTGGAAAAAAGCCAAACGCTGGTTTGAGAAGGCTGCGGATCTCGGGGATGGCTGGGGAGCGCTGGCCCTGGACGCTCATGATCTTCAAGCGGCCGAAAGCAAAGGGCTTTCGTCTGATGACAGAGCAATGATTGCCGACGATGTCGCAGCAATCTTTGAAGATGCGCTCGAACACCGCAACGTGCCCGCGGCGCTGGCCAATGAAACTTATCGCATTTACCGGGCGATCAGAGATTATGAACATGACGAAACCACGGCGGCAACGGATGGCAAGATCGCGCAAAGCGGTTTGCTCAGTGAAACGAATATTTACAGCTTCGCGAGATTAATTCTGCAAGAAGTGTCCAAGCGCTATCCCGAGGTCCCCGAGGGCTATCCCTTTCTCAGGGAAAAAGGCCTCGCAGGCCTGAGCCTTGCCATGGCCGTGCACGATCTGGGCGCGGTGTACGAACGCGGCGAGTTCGGCATAGCTCTTCCCAATGCCCAAACCGCCGCCAGGCTTTACGCCGAGGCCTTCATATACCACGAGCAATTTGAAAATGCCGCCGCGTTCAAAAACATCAAACAGGATCAGGAGTTTGCCGAAGATGATCTCATCGAGCGCCTGATCCTGCAAAACTCGCTTGGCGTGATCGCGATGAGTGACGATCTCGAAGCTGACTGCTACGAGGAAGGCGTGGCCAACTGCCGGGATGTCAGCGTCGCGATCGGGGAAAAGCTCCTGGAACTGCGCGACAAAGATCCCAAAGCGCCGCTCATCGGCAGACTGCTCAGGGTATTGGAGTATGTCTCGGAGAAAGGCAACATTTACGCGGGGAAACTGCAGCTTGCTTTGATCAGGGACGGCAGGCTGATAAAAAACAGCGAAGAGCTCGTCACCAAAATCTTAAAGCGCCTTGCCGAGGCAGACGATCATCCCTCACAGTCCGCCCTGGCCGCGCGGCTGCTCTCCGGCAAAGGCGGCCCCAAAGATCCCAAAAAAGCGCGGGTGTGGTATCAGAAAGCCGCGGAGAGCTGGGATGACGGCGCCATGGCCTTTTTGGCCCAAAATTACGCCGCCGAGGCCAAAAAAGGCTCGCAGGCTGCGCTGCTGCGCCGCGGCCACTGCTTCGAGCACGGCCTGGGCGTCAAAGCGGATCCCCAAAGGGCTTTTGAGTGCTATTTAAAGCTCAGCGATCCGCTCATGCGCAACGCGAGGATCGCCCTGCTTGAACAGCGCCGCGGCAACCAAGAGCGGGCGCAAAAGTACCTGGGAAAAGCCCGGGAGCATGTCGCCGGCCATTTTGACGCCAAAACCAAAGAAATGGGGAGCGCCTACCTGGACGGGTGCGATCTGGAAAGCGGGATCACAAAGGCGCAAAATCCCGTCACCGCCATCGAATATTACCTGAAGGCAGGAGGCATGGGTTTCCGGGATCACGAGCTTAACGATTTTGCAGACCGCCTCAAACGCTGCCACGCCTTCCTGACTTCGCCAAAAGATCAGGAGATCTGCCGCGAACGCTTTGAAGCGGAGAAACAGGTGAGCGCCGGCATGTTCCAAAAACACGGCGATCCGCTTACGCTGGCGCAAAAGCTCTGCGAGGAATCCTCATGCCGGCCCGTTTACGTCTGCAAGCCCGAAGACCTTCTGGCACCCGCCCCTGAAGATCCCAAACTTCCGGCCGCCCGCCTTGCGCAGATGCTGCCTCGGCTTAAAGAATATGTCTTTGACACCCGGGTTTTCTCCGATGACGGCGCTCCTGAGAAAAGCGAGCAGATAGTCCGCGAGTATTTTAAAGAGCGAACCCTGTTCACCCTGGAGACCGGAATCGTCGCCACCTCCTTAAGGAACTGTCCAAAAATAACTTG
>DKSD01000050.1 GCA_002473165.1 Succinatimonas sp. UBA7265 | reverse complement strand
TGTTGTGAAAGAACCGCGCCTGCCAAAGAGGACCGCGAAAATCTGAAAGACCAGTACGTGCTCTTTAAGTCAGTGATCGATGATTGCCCGGCGATCGCGTTCTGGCCTTAAGGTAATGGGCATGTTATAAAAAAACGGCTTCCCCAAAGTGGTCACCGGGATCAGGAGATGCGGCAAGTCGTATCTTTTAAAGGAGATATACGCGCAATACCTCAAAGACAGCGGTGTCAGCACTGAGGCGATCATCGCCATCGATCTTGATGATGACAAAAACACCCGCCTGAGGGATCCGCTGGAATTAGGAACCGCGGTGCGCGCTTTATGCGCCGGCAAACACCAGTGCTGCGTTTTCATCGACGAGATCCAGGATGTCTTTCCGCTCATCACCCCCGCCCTCACCGGCGGCGCCCATGTGCCGGCCAAAAAAAGCGATCAGGAAACCGTCACGTTTACCGACACGCTGCTGGGCTTATCCCAGGAGAAAAACCTCGATCTTTACATCACCGGCTCGAACTCAAAAATGCTGGCCTCAGACATCGCCACGCAGTTTCGGGACAAGGCGGTAAACATCAGCATGGCGCCGCTGTCTTTTGCGGAATTCCACCGCTTCAGCGGCAAGTCCCCCTCTGAGGACCTTTGCACCTATATGCGATACGGAGGGATGCCGCTGGCCGTTTTAAAAGATGAAGACGGCAAAAGGGAGTACTTAAAAGGGCTTTTTGAAGCCTCGTATTTCCCTGACATTATTGAACGCAAGCATCTCAGGCGCAGCGCGGCCCTTGAAGAACTGTGCGACATCCTGGCAGTCACGGCCGGATCGCTTGTCAACAGCGGCACTCTGGCAAACGCCTTTAAAGGCGCCGGCCACGGGCAGATCAGCAAGCTGACCGCAGAGCATTACCTTGGCTGCTTAAAAGATGTTTTTCTGCTGCGCGAAGCCCGGCGCTTTGATCTCAAAGAACGCAAGGAGATCGGAGCGCAGCGCAAGTACTATTTTTGCGACACCGGGCTGAGGAACGCGCGGCTGAATTTCGCTTTTCCCGATGAAGGGCAGATGCTGGAAAATATCATCTACAATGAGATGATCTGCAACGGTTTTTCTGTCGATGTCGGGACATTTGACTCTGTGGACAAGAACCATGACGGCAAATCGGTCAGGAACCGCCATGAGATCGATTTTTACACGACGAAAGGACGGCGCGCTTTGTATGTCCAGGTGTGCTTTGACCTTGCCAACGCGCAAACCCGGCAAAGGAAGATCCGGCCGTTCTTTTTGCTAAACGATCAGGTGCAGAAAATTCTCGTGATCAACAGGCCGGTATCCGAGTCCAGGGATGAGAACGGCTTTACCGTCATCGGCGTCACCGACTTCCTGTTAAGATTCCTGAAACACTAAACCGTTTTGCCTGAGACTGCGTTTTGAAGTCAGCCGCCGGGGAAAAACGGCCCTGCAAGTCTCAATCCCGCTGCCAGCACTTAGCCTAAGGTCACACTGCATGCCAGGCGCAATTTAAAGGGGGTCCCGGATCGCTCCGTCACCCCCTGCTAACTGCTGCTGGAAATCAGCTTTTAGAAGTCCTCGCGCCTGCGGGAGCGGGCTGAGGTAAAGCCGCGCTCGGAGCGGCTGCCGCTGCGCTCATTGCGAAAGCGGCCGTCAAAACCGCCGAACGACGGGCGGGAGCGGCGGGAGAAATTACGGTCGCGGTCGCCGAAAGAGCGGTCGCGATCGCCAAAGCCGCGATCACGGCGGGAACCGCGGTCAAAGCTGCGGCCATCGCGATCGCCGAAGCTGCGGCGCGGGCGGCGCTCGGAGCGGTCGGCGTACTCAAAATCGCGGCGCTCGCCGCGGTGGCCGCCGCGCGGCGGCTCGGCGGTGTACAGGCGCAAGTCAAGCGGCCTGCCGCAGACCCGGGCCTGGGCGAGGATCTTCATGGTGTCCTCAGGCATGCCCTCAGGCAGATCGACAGTGGAGAACGAGTCGAAGATGTCGATCTCGCCGATATAGCGGCTCTCGATGTTGCCCTCGTTGGCGATGGCGCCGACGATCTGGCCGGGTTTGGCCCCGTCGCGGCGGCCTACGGCCACGCGGAAGCGCTGCATCTTCATGTCAGGGAAATCGCGCAGCGGCATCGGATCGGCGGAAGGCCCGCCGCGGCGGTGCTCGCGCCTCTCGCCTCTCTCCCCGCGCTCGCCGCGGCCGAATCCGTCGTCAAGCGTGCGCGGCTTGGGCTCAGGCTTGCTCTCATCCATAAAGAGCTCGCCGTCGCGCTGGCACATCTTGGCCAAAGCCGCGGCCAGCGTCTCAGGCTCGATGCCGTCGTCGGCCAGGATCTCGGAGATGACTTCCTCGTATTTCTCAAGCTCGCCGGCGCCGATGGTCTCGAGCACCTGGTTTTTGAAGTTCTCAAGGCGCGCCTTGTTGACGTCGGCGGCCGTAGGCATGGCCATGGGCTCGATCTTCTGGTGCGTCATGTTCTCGATCATGCGCAGCGCGCGGCGCTCGCGCGGCGACACGAAGAGGATGGCCTCGCCCTGGCGGCCGGCGCGGCCGGTGCGCCCGATGCGGTGCACGTAGGACTCGGCGTCATAGGGGATGTCGTAGTTGAAAACATGGGTGATGCGGTCGACATCCAGGCCGCGGGCGGCGACGTCCGTGGCGATGATGATGTCCAAGAGCCCGCTCTTGACGCGCTCGATGATCTTCTCGCGCTGGCGCTGCGGGATGTCGCCGTGCAGCGCGGCGCAGGAAAAGCCGCGGGCCATGAGCTTGTTGGCCACGTCCTCGGCGTCCGTCTTCGTCCTCACGAACACCAGCACGGCGTCATAAGGCTCGACCTCGAGAATGCGGGTCATGGCGTCGATCTTGTGCGCCCCGGAGGCCACCCAGTAGCGCTGGTGCACTGTCACGGCCGTGGCGGTCTTTGACTTGATCTCCACGTCCTCGGGATCTTTTAAATGCTGCTTGGCGATCCTGGCGATCGCCGGAGGCATGGTCGCCGAGAACAGCGCGGTCTGGCGGTTGTCCGGGGTGTTGGAGAGGATCCAGTCCACATCGTCGATAAAGCCCATGCGCAGCATCTCGTCGGCTTCGTCTATGACCATGAAGCGGATGGACGAGATATCAAGCTTGCCGCGCTCTATGAGATCGATAAGGCGGCCCGGCGTGCCGACGACGACCTGCGCGCCGTGGCGCAGCGAGCGGATCTGGTTTTCATAAGAAGCTCCGCCGTAGATCGGAGCCACGCGGAAGCCGTCCATGAATTTGGCAAAGCTCTGCACGGCCTCGGAGACCTGCAGCGCCAGCTCGCGGGTGGGTTCAAGCACCAGTGCCTGCACCGCGCGATCGTCCGTGTTCACCAGCGAGAGGATCGGCAGCGCGAAAGCCGCGGTCTTGCCGGTGCCGGTCTGGGCCTTGCCGATGATGTCGCGGCCTTTTAACAGCACCGGGATCGACTGCTCCTGAATGGGGGTGGGCGACTCAAAGCCCAGGGTCTTGACGGCCTGCAGCACTTCCTGTGACAGGCCTAAATTGTCAAAACCGGGGGCCTCAGGCTCCTCGCCGTTCTCCGAGGCCTCAGGCTGCGCAGGCTCTTTGTCAGCGATGCCTTCAGTCTGCTCCTCATGCTCGTCCGCCTCTGAGAGCAGCCTGCTCTCCTCGGCGCCCGCGCTTACGGCCACCTCGGCTTTGGCAGCGCCTTTGGCCCAGGGCTTCACCGCTTTCTCGGCAGGAGTATTGTCCTGATCCTTTGCGTTTTCCTGAGCCTCAGGGGCCTGTTCCGCGCCATCCTCTGCCGCCGCGCTCTCTTGTGCGCCCTCGGCGTTCGCTTCCTGCTGCTCTGCGGCCTGCTCCAGCTGCTCCGCTTCCTGTTCCGCGCTGGCAAGCAGCTCATCAAGTTTGATGTCTGACATTAAAAAATGCTCCGAATGAAAAATCCAAACACACTGGGGGCGCAGCTGACTTTGGCCACTGAGGCCTTGGATAGCGATGATGTTAATGAGAAATGGCTGATGCGGGACCACTGTCCCAGAAGAACCCGCCGGATGCCGCCTTGCGGCCCGGAACCCCAATTACGTACGCGCCCTTAAATAAACCGCGCCCATTATACACGCAAAATTAAAAAATACTGCGCCAGATCACATTTTTTCGCAGTTTAAAAATTATATTGTTTTATCAAATAGTTGTTATGAATTTTTCCCGACGCAAAAGCGCTCACGCGCAGCATTACTGCGCGCCTGCTTGTGCTAGGCTTTAACAGGATTGATTAACGGAGATTTTCAAAATGGTAAAACACATCGTCACCTGGCAGTTCAAAGAGGGCACCGAGGAGCAGGTCAAAGACTTTTTAAAGGGCCTTCAGGGCCTTTACGGCGTCATCGAGGTGCTGCGCTCCGTCGAGACCGGCTACAACATCAACCCTAAAGAAGGCATCAGCGGCGCGCTCATCTGCACGTTTGACAATATGGCCGATCTCAACTCCTACGCAACTGATCCGCGTCACCTGGCCGTGGCCTCCAAGTGCAAGCCCATCCGCACCTCGCGCACCGCGGTCGATTACGAGTTTTAATTTCAAGGCAGGCTGTTAAAGGCGCCTGTGCGCCGTTTGGGAGATCTGTGCATGGGAAATCCCTCCCCGGTTAAAATCGGCATCCTCGGCACCGGCAGGATCGCCGCGGTGATGGCCGAAACCTTAAAAAAGCTGCGCGCGTCGGGATCGCAGGAAGTCACGCTCGCGGCTGTAGCCTCGCGCAGCCTCGGGCGCGCACAGGAGTTTATTAAAGAAAACGGCCTTGATGATACCGCCGCGTTTGGCTCATATGAAGATTTGGCCAAATCAGACTGCGATCTCATCTATGTCGCAACGCCCAACCAGTGCCACTGCGAAAACGCCTGCCTGTGCCTCAGGCACGGCAAACACGTGCTCGTGGAAAAGCCCTTTTCCGCAAACCGCCGCGAGGCTGAGCTCATGCTCAAGACGGCCGCGGAGCACCAGGTGCTGCTCACCGAGGGGATCTGGACGCGCTACCAGCCGCTGCGGGGCCTGATTGCCTCCGAACTTGCAGAGGGCGCGATCGGCACGCCGCTCATGCTCGAGGCCAATTTAGGCTACCCCATCGCCGCCAAAAAACGCATCGTCTCCCCGGAGTACGCGGGCGGAGCGCTGCTCGATCTCGGGGTTTACGTGCTTAATTTCGCCCTGATGTTCTTCGGGCACCCTGAGGATCTCGAACTCTCCTGCGTCAAAAACGCCGCCGGGATGGACATGCAGGACACGATCTCGCTGCGCTTTTCGGGAGGCCGCATGGCATCGCTGTGCGTAAGCGCCCTCTGCGCCCAGAACCGCCGCGCCGTGATCTCGGGGAGCAAGGGGTATCTTGAGGTCTACAACATCAACAACCCCGAAAGGTACCGCATTTACGACGCGCAGTACCGCCTTTTAAAGACCGTCGAGCGCCCGGCGCAGCTTACAGGCTTTGAATACGAGGTGCTCGAGGCCGCGCGCTGCCTGCGCGAGGGCCAAACCGAATGTCCGTCAGTTTCGCATGAGGAATCGCTTTACGTCATGGGGCTGCTAGACAGCCTGCGCGCCCAGGGCGGAATAGTTTTCCCGCAGGATCACAAGGAGCACCTATGAGGATCGCATTCATCGGCCTGGGCGTCATGGGGCGCAGCATGGCCTTAAACCTCATAAAAGGCGGCTTTGAAGTCCGCGGCTTTGCGCGCAGCAAAGACAAAGCCGTAAAGCTTGAGGCTTTGGGCATCCCCATGACCTTAAGCCTCTCGCAGGCCGTGTCCGAGGCCGAGTGCGTCATCACCATGGTAGGCGGCCCCAGGGATGTCGAGGATCTGTATTTCAGGCATGAAGGCATCCTGAATAGCGCCGCCAAAGGCGCGCTGCTCATCGACATGACCTCGTCCTCGCCTGATCTGGCCCGCCGCATCCACGCTGAGGCGCAACAGCGCGGTCTGGAGGCTTTGGACGCGCCGGTGTCCGGGGGAGACAAAGGGGCGCGCGCGGGCACGCTCTCCATCTTTGCAGGAGGGGATCAAAAAACCTTTGATCGCGCCCTGCCCGTGTTCAAGGCCATGGGCCGCGACATCATCCTGGAGGGGCCGTCAGGCGCCGGCCAAAGCACGAAGCTTGCCAACCAGATCATGGTCGCCGGCTCGCTTGCCGGCATGTGCGAAGGCTTTGCCTTTGCCAAATCCCAGGGGCTCGATTTGCAGAAGGTCTTTGATTCCGTAAGGCGCGGCGCCGCCGCCTCGGCATCGCTTGAGCTTTACGGCGAGCGCATCATCGCAGGCGACGATCAGCCCGGCGGGGCGCTGTCCTACCTGGTAAAAGATCTGCGCTGCGCCGCTGGCGCCCTAGAGGGCAGCGGGCTTGATCTCAATGTAGCGGCCGCCGTGCTTAAAAATTACGCGACGATGCAAGATGAAGGCGACGGCGCTTTGGGCACCCAGGCTCTGACCTGGTTTTATGAAAAACACCGCAAGCAAAACTGATTTTTGAGGAGATGATTTCATGATGAGAGTACTGTGCGTGCTGCCTTGCAACGGCAGCCATAAAACCCGCCTGCAGCAGGCCGGCCAGGGCAAATGCGAATTCGTGTTCAAATCCCCGCAGGCGCTGCGCGAGGCCGACTTAAGCGGCGTCACCGCCGTCATCGGCAATATTCCCGCCGATCTCTTACAGGGCTCGGATGTAAAGCTCGTGCAGTTAAATTCCGCAGGCTATGAGGCTTACACCGGGGGTGCGCTCCCGGAGGGCGCCAAACTCTGCAACGCCCGCGGCGCCTACGGGCTTACGGTGTCAGAGCACATGCTCGCCCTCACCTTTGCCGTCATCCGCCATTTAGGCCGCTATCGCGATCGCCAGACGGCCCACATCTGGCGCGACTGCGGCAAGGTAACCTCGATTTCAGGCTCCACGGTTTTGGTGCTGGGCATGGGCGACATCGGCTCCGAGTACGCGCGCAAGGTCAAAGCGCTGGGCGCTGCCTGCGTGATCGGCGTGCGCCGCCATTTAGGCGACAAGCCGGAATTTTTTGACGAGCAGCACATCATCGGTGATCTTGCCGAGATCCTGCCGCGCGCTGACATCATCGCCATGGTGCTCCCTGGAGGCAAGGAGACCTGCCACCTCATCGGCAAAGAGCAGTTCGCGCTCATGAAACCGTCGGCCGTGCTGATAAACTGCGGCCGCGGCAGCGCCGTCGATCCCGACGCTTTGGGCGAGGCGCTGCAGTCAGGGCGCATCGCCGGTGCCGCCATCGACGTCACCGAGCCTGAGCCGCTGCCGCCTGACAGCCCGCTGTGGGATGTTGAAGATCTGATCATCACCCCGCATGTAGCCGGCAACTTCTTCCTGCAAAAGACGTTTGAGAATGTCATCGACATCGCCTGCAAGAACCTCCAGGCTTTTGTCTCAGGCGGCGAGCTCGTCAACGAGGTGAAGGCATGAAATTCATAGAATTCGGCTCGGAAAACCGCCGCGTTTCCGACGTGGTGCTCGGGCTGATGCGCATCCCGCAGCTTGAGACGCCGCAGAAAGTCTCTGAGCTGCTGCACACGGCCCTGGAGTCCGGCATCAACATGCTAGACATCGCCGACTGCTACTCAAAAGGCCGCGCCGAAGAGCTTTTGGGCGAGACCTTCGCCCTGGAGCCGCAGCTGCGCGACAAGTTCTTCCTGCAGTCAAAATGCGGCATCGTCAAAGATCCTTTCTACTTCTTTGACTTCTCTAAAGAGCACATCATCAAGGCCGCCGAGGACAGCTTAAGGCGCCTGAAAACCGATCACCTGGACTGCCTGCTGCTGCACCGTCCGGACGCGCTCATGGAGCCTGAGGAGATCTGCGAGGCCTTCAGCCTGCTCAAAGAGCAGGGAAAGGTGCTCGATTTTGGCGTCTCGAATTTCAATCCGGCCCAGATGAAACTGCTGCAGCGCGGCATCGACGTCAAACTCGCCTGCAACCAGGTGCAGATGTCCGTGTGCCACACTGTGATGATCGATTCCGGCTTTAACGTCAACATGGACAATGACGCCTCGGTGATGCACGACGGCGGGATCCTTGAGCATTGCAGCCTCCAGGGCACCGTAGTGCAGGCCTGGTCTGTCATGCAGCACGGTTTCTTTAAAGGCGTGTTCATCGGCGATCCCCACTATCTAAGGCTCAACAGCGTGCTCGATCGCATCGCTGCCGAACAGGGAGTCACATCGACGGCCGTGGCCATAGCCTGGGTGCTGCGCGTGCCCGGCAGGATGCAGGCCGTGATCGGCACCACCCGCCCCGAGCGCGTTAAAAACTCCGCGCGCGCCTCGGATGTCAGGCTCTCAAGGCAGCAGTGGTATGAGATCTACCTTGCAGCCGGCAACGAACTGCCTTAAAAACGTCAGACGGCAGTAAAGTTAAGGCGGGATCAGCGATCCCGCCTTTTTCATGCCGGTAACGCGGCGCTTCAGCGGGATTTAAGGGAAAGCTGTTCTCCAAAAACCAGCAAAACTTATTTTTGGGGAACAGAACCTGCCAGCCACCGCGCCGCGTCCGCGATGCGGATCCCTTCATACACATAATCAGGCTGGCCGATCCTGGCTATCAGCAGCCTGGACCAGCCGTCGGGGATGGAGAGCAGCGGAGCGGTCTCGCGCTCAAAGGTCTTGCGCTCTGAAATGTCATAAGCGACCTGGATGTAAAGTTTCTCACCCTTGCGGATCGCCACAAAATCGATCTCCTTGCGGTAAAGCACGCCCGCGTACACCTCATAGCCGCGGCGCAGCAGTTCCAAGGCCACGGCATTCTCCAGCACCCGGCCGTAATCCAGGTTGCGCGTCCCGATCCTCGCATAACGAAAGCTTGGATCTGCAAGATAATATTTGTCCTCAGAGCGCAGGTATTTTTTTCCCCTGATGTCATAGCGCCTGATACGATAAAAGGCAAAAGCCCGGCACAGATACCCGACATAGCGGCCTATGGTCTTGTGATCGGCTGCGGACCTGCCCGAACGCAGGGTGTCAGTTATGGTCCTTATCGACGTCAGATTGCCGATGTTGTCCATCAGGAAATCTATGATCTCGTGCAACAGGGGTTCGTTACGCAGCCGGTACTTGCTGACGATGTCGCGCACGACCAACGCATTGAGCACCTCGGAGTTGATATAGCGGTACCTTTGGGCTTCATTGCGATAAAGATAAGAGCCGGCCAGGCCGCCCTCACGAAGATAATCCTCGAGGCTGCGGTGAGGATCATCTGACGGGTAATACTCAAGGTACTCGGCAAAAGAAAACGGAAAAACCTGCAGTTCATAGGTGCGGCCCACAAAGAGCGTGGCCAGATCGCTGCTTTGAAGGAAAGCGTTTGAACCGGTGACATAAATGTCATATTTCTCCTTTGCCTGAAGACTGTTCACCGCCTTCTCAAATCCCGGGCACATCTGCACCTCATCTATCATGAGGTAATTGTTACGGCCGCTTTGGTAATGAACCTCTACATAGCGCTCAAGAGCATGGTACTCGAGGAGATCCTCAAATTGCGTCAGGTTGAAATTGATACAGATGAAGCAGGCGTCAGGATCTTTGGCTTGAAGCTCCGCGGCAAACGCTTCAAGCAGTTTGGATTTACCACACCTCCGCACTCCGGTGAGCACCTTAATGTCAGGCGTCAGCCTGAGATCCTCAAGTTCGCGCAGATAGCTATGGCGCTTGATCAGTTTCATTTCCGACCCTCAAAAATTTCTGTTCCCCAATTTTAAATAAAACAGGTTTTGGGGTACAGACATGCGCGGCAATTTTTAGCCAAAGTCCGATTGGACAAAAGACAGACCTCAAACTGCGACCTTATCAAGGCTGGGTCATTTGAGAATTTCGTACTCTTGAGTCCAAAATTCTCAACAAAAATTTCAGCTGGCGTGGGATGCCATGGCTCGAAGCCGGAATCATTTTGATCAGTGAGAATTTCTCAAATTTATGTTTCATAATGTATCGTTGGATATCAAAATTCTTAAAATTTATCGGTCATTGTCTGGTAGCAATTTGAATGTCAGGGATTATCGTTTATCACGGCAGTAATATGTCCGTTCCTCATCCTCGAATTTTGCTGAATGGATATTACAAGGATTTTGGCTGGGGCTTTTACTGCACTAACATAAAAAAGCAGGCAATTCGGTGGGCTATCAGCAAAAAAGGCAAAACGATAGTCAACTGCTATTCGTATGAAAAGAGCTCTGAAATAAATTTGTTAAAATTCAGCAAAATGACTGACGAATGGCTTGATTTTGTCGCCAGATGCAGAAGCGGCATAGAACACAACTATGACATTGTTGAAGGTCCCATGGCTGACGATAAGATTTCATACCGCCGATCTTTATTTTCT
>DKSD01000001.1:12080-126408 GCA_002473165.1 Succinatimonas sp. UBA7265 | reverse complement strand
TTATGATTATATATGCGGTAAAAATTGTAAGGATCATCCTCCTCCAGCAGACTGAACCCCAGGATGTTTACGGTGCTGACCGGTTTGAGCTCCTGATAGTCCTCGCCGAGTCTGCTTTTGCAGAGCTATGCCCGGTAGTAAAGCGTGCGCCGCAGCATGTTGGCTTCGTTGGCCACCTGGACTTCAATGTCTATGGTTTCTCCGGTGTCAAGAACGCAGGCCACGTCAAAGCGGGAGAGTTTGGCCTCCCTGGATTCAGCCCGCGCTTCGCTCTCAATGAAAGAGAGATTTTTTACCGTGCGCCCGTCAGACTCGGAAAGCAGCGCGCTCAGAAAGTCTATGGTGATGGCCTTGCGCTTCTCGCTGCCGAAGACGAATTTAAACAGCACATCGTTGAGCGCCGAGACGCCGGAGGATTTGAGGCGGCGCGCCATTTCCTTTTGCTACTGCTCGCTGATTTTGGTCATGTAAGTTCAATCCTTGTACTAAATTTTGAAAACGCTTACTTTGAAACATTGGAGCGGGAATGTCAAGACTGACGCTGAAAATTTCCAAAGATTGCCGGAACAATGCCCAACCTTGAACGGGATTCGCTGAATGCTCGAGCCGATCGTTGCAAGCGCTAAAAATTCAAGGACAAAATCCGGACTTGCTCTGCATATCGCTGTAACTCACAGCGCGTTTGGGGGTAAATTCAAAAATGTGAATCGAACGAAGGAGAGGAAAAGACCGGGCGCCCTGAAGGCGCCCGGGTGCGGGATCAGTGGCCGCCTGCAACGCGGCGGTAAACTTCAGCTTCGTTTTCCAAAGCCAGCTGGCGCTCCATCGGCGGCAGAACCTTGTCCTCTGGGTTCAGGCGCAGATAATTGAGCGCATAGAACAGCAGCGCGCGGCGGCAGGTGTAAACCACTGTGCCGTTCTTGGGCATGCCGTAATCGTACTCGATGGCGCGGCGGGCTTCGGCAGGCAGTTCAGGGTTGGCTTTGAGAACCAGATCGACAAGATCGTTCCAGTCGGAGTCATCGCGGTTGGAAGTGCCGACTTCCTTGAAGCCGTTGCCCAGCGGATCCGGGAAACGATCGTTGGGAGCCGGGGTCTGCGGCACCGCGCACTTGACGATGCGGGAGAGCACGTAGTCGCGGAAGGCGTGGACATCATAGCAGTAAGCGCGCACGTGCCAGCGCATGCCGTCATAAGCCAGGCCGTGCGGAGCCACAAGCCGGTCAACGTTGCCGGCATCGCGCACCGACATGTAATTAATGTGCACGGCACGGCGGGTGCGGATGGCCTCAAGGATGTTATAGAGCACTTCGCTGGAGAAATGGCGGCGCGGCGGCGTAAAGCAGGCCATGCCCACGGTCGGGATAAAGCCGAAGAAATTGCGGCTGTCGGCCAGCTCGCCCTGGGCGCACTGCAGCAGATCGTTTAAATAGTTCTGCGGGGCGCTGATCTTAGGGAAGAGCGGCTTGAAATCGTCGGTCTTGAGGTAAACCTTCAGATGGCGGTCATAAACGAGGTTGCGGCGCGGAGGATTGGAAGCCTCGACCATGGCGTGGTATTTGGAAAGATCCAGCGAAGCCTGCGGGACACTGATGCTGAAGAAATTCACCAGATCCTTGCGGTTGATCTTGCCGTCGATCGCCAGGCGAAAATCTATGAACTCGAGGCGGCGGGACTGGTTCCATTTGTTGCCGGTAGGCTCGGTCTTGGTTTCTTCCAAGGCTTTATCTTCTGCCATATCAAATCCTTATTTAGGTAAATTTTTAAACTTTAATCAGACTTCCGGATCACGGTTAAACATCAAACGCTGATGTTTTTAATTTCCGTTACCGTCGGGGAAAATTATTTTGGGGATCATTATATAGTGGATTTTGCAGTCTTTTACGCCAAAGCAAAAAAAATAACCGTATTATCCTGCCGGTAAGACCAGTTCTTCATGAGATCCTGCTGAGTTTGCCGCTGTGCGCAGGATCTTTGCGGCCGTTTTGGGATCAGCGAGAACGCACGTCGTTGAGCTTTTGCAGCGAGAGCGAGAGCATGCCGGAGACAATGTCCTCGCGGATGCGGTCTGAGACTTCAATCCGGGGGACGAGCGCCGCTTCGGCCTGGGTGGGCAGCGAGCGCTTGAACCTTTCAAAAAGCCCCGGCTTCAGACTCTCGGTGTATACCGCCATGTAGCCGGGGTTCATCACGCACATCACCGCCCTCAGCGTGCGCACAGCAAGATCATCGGCCTGCATTTTCTCCAAGGGAAGCACTCCCTGATCGTTATACATAGGAAAATAGCGCACCTCGCCTGCCATGCCGTCCTTGCCCTTTATAAGCTGCCCTGCGTAGCAAAACCCGCAGGCCGGAGCGCGGCCGGGCACGAGCACGAGGCCGGCCACGCATTCCTGATCCCCGACCCGCTTGTAGCAGCCCAAAGCCGCGGCGTTGATGTCGGTTTCAAAAAACACCGGCACTTTGAAACGGGTCTCAAGGTGGCGGGAAAGGCGTTTTGACTGCGGATCGTGGCGGATGGCCGATCCCACCCGGCCGCCCACGCTGTCAGATGGCATGGAAAAGCCGATGATCGCGATCTTCGGATAGTTTTCCAGGTAGCGCTCTATGCCGATAGAGAATTCGTCCGTGTGGATGCCGTCAGCTCCTGAAAGCAGTTCTTCGCGCCTTTCTATGCACTCGCCGAAGAGATCGTGGACGGAATAGCCTACATACTCGTTGCCGCCGCGCTGATAGCAGGTAAGGATCAAAATAAGCTCGAAATTAGGGTTGAAGCAGTATGTAGAAGCCGGCCTTCCGCCCTGTACCGAAGTCGGCGATCCTTCGTAGATCTCCCCGCTCTCGCACAGCTCGGAGATGATCTTGTTGAGCGTCACCACTGACAGCCCCGTAAGTTCCTTAAGCCTTGACACCGTGGCGATCTGCTCTTTATGCAGCGCCTCTCGCACCATAAAAATGTTGTGCTCGCGGATTTGGTGGCTGATCAAGGTATTGGAATGTGACCTGTCCTGCATTTTGGGGCCTATTTGTAAACTAACTTAATAAAGCACTTTTAATAATACTACAGAATTTTCATTTTTATGAGCGGTTTCATTTTTTCATAAGGACAGTTACCCGCATAAAACACCTCTCTAAGCGCTTGCTTTCAAAAACAGACTCATATTTTTCATAAACAAATATTTAATATATGCGTGTGAAAAATAGCTTTAAAATTTTCTTTTGAAAAAATGGTCTCACGGTTATTTTGAAATGTCACGAAGCTTTATATTTTTAAGATCAGATTATTAGCAAAGCTTTGCGCTTTAATATTCCGTATTTTGTACTGTTTTCAAAAATTTGAGCTTTTGGGCGTGAAAACTAAAATCTGCGTGTGGACGCGAGGCACGGTGTGTCCCGCCACTTAACTACATTTGCAAACGAAAGGAGCTGACTTTGCTTCAGATCAGATTACACGGCCGCGGAGGCCAGGGTGCAGTCACCACAGCTGAGATGCTGTCGCTGTCTGCATTCCTGGAGGGCCACTTTGCACAGGCTTTCCCCAGCTTCGGTTCAGAGCGTACCGGCGCCCCTGTGGTCGCCTACGCCAGAATCGACGATCAGGAAGTTCGCACTCACGAGCCGATTCAGGAGCCGGACGTTGTCCTGGTTCAGGACCGCACCCTGCTGAGCGTCGTTGACGTCTTCTCAGGCTTAAGCCCTAAAGGCTACGCCATCATCAACACCGCCGAGGCGCCCGAGCAGGTCGTCCCCGAGCTGTGCAAGAAACTGCCGAAAGGCCACGTGCTGACCGTGCCGGCCACTGACTTCGCCATCAAAGCCATGAAGATGAACAAACCGGGCGCCCCGATGCTGGCTTCGCTGGCCGCCGCCACCGGCGTGCTCAAACTTGAGTCCGTTCAGAAGTCGTTCCAGACCCGTTATCCGGGCAAAGTCGGCGATGCCAATGCTGAGGCTGCCGCGCTTTCTTACAACTACCTCAAAGAACAAATGAAGGAAGGCAAATAATGTCAACTGAGCAGATTGAAGGATCCTTAGGCGTCGCAAAGGCCGTTGCCCTTTGCCACCCTGGCGTTGTTTGCGCTTACCCGATCAGCCCGCAGACCCACATCGTGGAGAACCTGGGCAAGTTCGTCAAAGGCGGCGCCTTAAAGAACTGCGACTACTTGAACGTCGAGTCCGAGTTTGCCGCAATCTCCGTTTCCATCGGTTCGTCGGCAGGCGGCCTGCGCACTTACACCGCAACCGCTTCACAGGGCCTGCTCTTCATGACTGAAGGCATTTACAATGCCTCAGGCCTGGGCCTGCCCATCGTGATGACCGTGGCCTCCCGCGCCATCGGCGGCCCGATCAACATTTGGAACGACCATTCCGATTCCCTCTCTCAGCGCGATTCCGGCTGGCTGCAGCTCTTCTGCGAGTCCAACCAGGATGCCCTGGACACCCACATCATGGCCTTTAAGATCGCCGAAACCGTCGGCCTGCCGGTCATGGTCTGCATGGACGGCTTCGTGCTGACCCACGCTTTCGAGCGCCTTGAGCTTCCGACCCAGGAACAGGTTGACGCTTTCCTGCCTGAGTACGAGCCTCGCGAGTACCTCACCCCGAAGGATCCTGTTTCCTTAGGTTCCATGGTCGGCCCTGAGGCCTTCACCGAAGTCCGCTTCCTCCAGCAGCGCAAGATGGCCAAGGCTGTCCACGTGATCGAGTCCGTCACCGAAGAGTACCGCAAGATCACCGGCCACCACTCCGGCGGCCTGCTCGACTGCTACAAGTGCGACGACGCTGACATCAAACTCATCATCATGGGCTCGACCGTCGGCACCGCCAAAGACGAAGTCGATCGCATGAGAAAGGCCGGCATCAAGGTCGGCATCATCTCCCTCAAGGCGTTCCGTCCGTTCCCGTACGAGGCTCTGCGCAAAGCCATCGGCGACACCAAGCTCGTCGTGTGCGTTGAGAGAGCGTTCTCCTTCGGCGGCCGCGGGATCATCTGCCCTGAGGTCAAGCGCGCCATGGAAGGCACCTCCTGCGAGGTCAAGACCGCGATCGCCGGATTAGGCGGCCGCGCCATCTTCGGCACCACCATCAACGGTATTGTCAAAGCCGCTCTCGACGGCAAGTTCAAGGACGAGATGACCTGGTTCGATATCGACAGCCGCGTTCTGAACAGCTACACCAAAGACGGCGAAGGCGTGACTTTCCCTGAGGGTCCGCTCTCTGACAGCCAGCTTAAGGCTTCCGTTAATTAACCGCGTGTCAGGAGAAGAATAGAAATGTTAGAGAAAATCAAATTCTACCAGACCGGTTCCAACACTGTCGGCAACCGTCTGCTCAATCCTTCGATGCGCGCCATCCAGGCATCCGTCGACCGTCCTAACGGCCTGACCTCCGGCCACCGCGCCTGCCAGGGCTGCGGCGAAGCCTTAGGCGCCCGCTACGCCATCGACGCTGCCATGCGTGCCACCGGCGGCCAGATCATGGTGGTCAACGCCACCGGCTGCCTCGAGGTGTTCTCCACCCCGTATCCGGAATCAGCATGGCGCCTGCCCTGGATGCACTCCCTGTTCGGCAATGCCGCAGCTGTAGGCTCAGGCCTCGCCGCCGCCGCGCAAATCCGCGCCCAGAAAGCAGGAGAGACTTCCGTTCCCCGCGTGATCGCCCAGGGCGGCGACGGCGGCACCACCGATATCGGCATGGGCTGCCTCTCCGGCATGTTCGATCGCAACGACGATGTGCTTTACATCTGCTACGACAACCAGGCTTACATGAACACCGGCGTGCAGCGTTCGTCCGCCACCCCTCCTTCAGCCCGCACCGCAACCACCATGCCTATTGGTGAGAAGCCGGGCGCAGACTGGGGCAAGGGCAAGGACGTCCCGCTGATCGCCATGGCTCACGGCATTCCTTACGTCGCCACCGCCACTGTCGCCGATCTGCGCGATCTCGAGGCTAAGGTGACCAAAGCCATGTCGTTCCACGGCGCCCGCTACATCCAGATCCTGGTGCCCTGCCCGCTGGGCTGGGGCCTCGCTTCCAACGTGACCGTCACCGCTGCCCGCCTGGCCATCGAGACCGGCTTCTACCCGATCTTCGAGGCTGAGTACGGCAAGGTTACTTCCGTGCGCAAGATCCGCCAGAAGCAGCCGGTCACCAACTTCCTCAAGATCCAGAGGCGTTACGCCCACCTGCTCAAGAAGAACGCCGACCCGAACACCGTGGCCAGGCTGCAGGCGATGTGCGATCAGAACATCAGGGACTTCGGCCTGCTCGAGGGCACCGATCCTGTCGCTGTTCCGGCCGCCATTCAGGCTTACGAGCGCGCTGAGACGATCTGAGAGAGGAGCTAGATAAAATGTTAAAAAAATCATTTGCTGTAACCCTGGATCCGGCGACCTCGCTTGAGAACCACACCGGTTCATGGCGCACGAACCGCCCGGTCAACGTATTCAAACTTCCGCCCTGCAACAAGCAGTGCCCGGCCGGCGAGAACATCCAGCAGTGGCTGTACTACGCCGCCGAGGGCGACTATGAGACCGCATGGCGCCTCCTTACCGAAGAGAACCCTCTGCCTGCCTGCATGGGCCGTGTGTGCTATCACACCTGCGAAGGCAAGTGCAACCGCGGTTTCCTCGATGAGTCCGTCGGCATCAATTCCGTCGAGCGTTTCTTAGGCGACTATGCCCTGGAGCACAAGCTTGCTTTCAAGCGCCCGACCCGCGACACCGGCAAAAAGGTGCTGATCATCGGCGCCGGCCCTGCAGGCCTGTCCGCCGCGTATCATCTCCGCCGCTTCGGCCACACCGTGCACATCGTTGAGCAGGCCAAAGAGGCCGGCGGCATGATGCGCTACGGCATCCCGGTGTACCGTCTGCCCCGCAACGTCCTTGACGCCGAGATCAAGCGCATCACCGACATGGGCGTGACCATCGAGACCGGCCGCAAGATTGAAGACATCGAAGGCGAAAAGAAGAAGGGCGGTTACGACGCCGTTATCCTCGGCCTCGGCGCCACGATCTCCTCCAACGTCGACATCCCGCGCGGCGATACTAACCACATCCTCAACGCCCTGAAGGTGTTAGGCCAGATCGAAACGACCGGCGATATCAAAGTCGCCCGCCGCGTCGCCGTGTACGGCGGCGGCAACACCGCCGTTGACGTGGCCCGTTCCCTCCGCCGTTTCGGCGCAGAGCCCATCATCGTATACCGCCGCAACCGCGACAAGATGAGAGCTTCAGCTGAGGAAATGGATGCGGCACTGGCAGAAGGCGTGCAGGTCAAGTGGCTGTCCACCATCACCGGCGCTGAAAAAGACAAACTGAAGATCGAGAAGATGGCTCTGGATGCCAACGGCTACCCCCAGCCCACCGGCGAGTTCGAAGAGCTCCCGGCCGACGCTGTCGTGCTGGCCTTAGGCCAGAACGTTGACACCGCCGCCATCGACAAGGTCCAGGGCCTGAAGTTCGAGAAGGACGCGCTCGTCGTTGACGAGACCACCCTCGAGACCACGGTCAAAGGGATCTTCGCCGCCGGCGACTGCGCCACCCGCGATCGCACCGTAACCCACGCCATCGGCATGGGCAAGAACGCGGCCCGCGCCGTCAACGCCTACCTCAAGGGCTCTGTCTACAAGAAGATGCCCAAGCACGAGGATGCGAAGTTCGAGGATATGCACCCCTGGTACTACTCCGATGCTCCCAAGACCGTCCGTCCTGAGCTGGAAGTTGCCCGCCGCACTTCCACTTTCGACGAAGTCCAGCACGGCCTTACCGAAGAGAACGCGATCTTCGAAGCGCGCCGCTGCCTCTCCTGCGGCAACTGCATGGAGTGCGACAACTGCTACGGCGTGTGCCCTGACAACGCGATCGTCAAGCTTGGCCCGGGCAAAGGCTATGAGTTCAACTATGACTACTGCAAAGGCTGCGGTGTCTGCGCTCAGGAATGCCCTTGCGGCCACATCAAGATGGTCCCCGAGAAGATCTGATCCTCTCTTAATCATGTAAGTCAGGCGGAGCCGGGAAACCGGCTCCGCTTTTTTCTTGCCCGCAAAGCGCAGTTCACGCATTTTCCTTGGAAAAATTTTTTAAAATTTTCTAAATTTCCGCTGAAGCTTTGCCGTTAACGTAAGTAGAAGGACAGGAGGGCGCATCTTATGCTTACCATCAATTCCATGACCGCAGCCTCGGTTTACGCCAACAAGCTGGCGCAGAAATCCGGGCTGAACACCCCGGCAAACGGCGGCTCCGCTGTCGCCACGGCTCAGGCTTTGGCTGAAGCCGTTGAAAAGGCCAAAGAGCAGGCCGGAACCGTCCAAAAGAATTACACGCAGTCCGACAACCGCCACACCTCGGCCGCAGCGATCGCTAATGCCGCTGAATCCAAAGAAACGGACGCCGACACCAAACGCGCGCAGCTGACCCAGAATGTCTCAGACGTCATCGCTTCCTTGAGGGACAAGCTCTCAGGGGCCGACTCCAGCGCCAGCCAGAGCTCGGTAAGCGCCTATGACAAGATGACCGCGCTGGCCATGCAGAAACTCCAGGAGCAGCAGGATGCCGCCCGGGACAAGGCCTATAACGCCGTCATCAACAACAAGACGCTGCGCGAGGATGAGGTCACGATCTCCAAAAAAGCCTTTGAGCTGGCCAAGAACGCCTACGCCAACGCCGTTGAGGGCAGCCAGAACGGCGCCGCCCAGGTGACTACCGGCACGGACAAGGCCGCAGCCGAGACCCCGAAGGCGCAGCAGACGGACAGCACTACAGCGAAGACCGAGCAGGCCGACGAAACTCAAAAGGCCGATGAGAAGAAGCAGGAGCAGGCAAACACCGCGGCGCAGAATACCGCAGAGCAGCCTGCCAACACCGCAGCAGGCACTGCCTCAGGCGCCGAAGCGGTGCAAAACGGCACCATGAGCTCGAAGATCACAGGCTAAAGGATCAAATCTGCAAAAATGCGGGAGGCCTTGTATGGGGTCTCCCGTTTTTTGTCCTGCCAAAGCCTGCTTTAAGCCTGAGAGCGCTTTAACGCCTCGAGCACGGCATCCAGGCGTTCTTTGTCAGCAGGCACCCAGTCAAGAGCGCGCGCTTCATCTGCATTCACCCACACAAGCCCCAGGTGCTCGGCGATAATGAGCTGCGGGAACGTGCCGTTTAACAGGCGGCATTTGAAGATCCTCATGCAGAGGCGGAAATTCTCATAGTCATGGCTGATATCCAAAAGCTCAGCCTCAGGCTGGATGTCACAGGCAAGCTCCTCTTTGATCTCGCGCACGCAGGCCTGCTCGAAGCTCTCCCCGGTCTCAAGTTTGCCGCCCGGGAATTCCCAAAGTCCTGAAAAGCGCTTGCCCTCGGGGCGGCAGGCTGCCAGGAAGCGATCGCCGCAGACGATGGCCGCCGCGGCCACTTTTACGGTCTTGAGTTCATTTTGAGGAATTGTCATGATCTTATTGTCCGTTATCATGGCGGCAGGAGATAACCGTGCGCACCTTAAGTTTCCAGGATCATATCAGAGCGCTGCTCAACTCGCTTGATCCCAACGCCTATTTGGAAGATCTGCAAAAAAACGAGTCCTTGAGCCCCGCAAGACGCCTGAGGCTTTACAGGAACCTGCAAAACGTGCTCGACAAAGCCCGCGAGGATCAGGTACCGCTGGGCCTTGAGATCCTTTCGCACTCCTCGCTGGAGAACGCCTACCTGTACCGCCAGCGCTATATAGCCGCGCTGTGCCGGAAGCATGATATTGTCAACACGGTCTTAAATCTGCTGGCCGTGATCCTGGGCGCGCTCATCGTGCTCTTTTTTGCCTGGGTGTTCTTCTGAATAACGGATAAAAAGCGGCCGCGGCCGGATTTTATGACGGACGCAACAATTTTGCATAAAAGAAGTCTTTGTTATATTGCGGATCAATTCGCATTCTGCTATTGTTAAATCACGGTAAGGAATTACCGAAAAGTTACCCTGGGGTGCGATCCAGTTGTTTTCACCCTGAGCCGATATTACAGAAGACTTAAGCGTCTTCCTGCTGCCGGTGAGCATGCCCTCCGCAAGGAATGGGAAGCCTTAAAGCGGCGTCAGGCGCTAAACTTGAACAGTTTGGTTCAAGGAGTCGTATACGACAGATACACCCTCGGGCTTTTAAAGAAACGACCTTAAAAGGCCGTTTTTTTTTTATCTTTTCAGCGCCCGCCCGCTCAGTCCAGGTTCTTGCGAAAGAGTATGCCCGCAGCGCCCAGCGTCACCGCCGCGATCCCAAAGAGCGGCAGCAGCAGCGTCAGGTTCTGCACGAATGTCTCCCCCTGCAGGTACACCCGCCACACCGCCTCTATGCCGTAATAGAGCGGATCACAGTAAGCCACGTAACGGAACCACTGCGGCATGGCATCCACCGGGGTGATGAGCCCTGACATTAAAATGGCCGGCATTACGATGAGGAACGAGACGATGATGGACTTGAGCGAGGTCTTGGAGAGCACGGACACCGCAAGGCCGATCCCCACGCAGGCCACGCCAAAGAGCAGGATCACGGCTAAAAGATCCCATACCGAGCCGCGAAAAGGGATGTCGAAGTAAAAATTGCAGATCGCGGCCAATGTCAGCGACTGGAACACCGCGACGATCACCGGAGGCAGCGCCTTGCCGATGAGCATTTCCGCAGAACTTGCCGGCGTCATGAGCATCATGTCAAAACTGCCCTCCTCGCGCTCGCGCGAGACCTCAAGGCTTGAGAGCATCACGACCTGCACCACGGTGAGCGCCAGGACCATGCCGGTGAGCACCGTAAATCTCGTGATGTTGTTCTCGTTAAAAGCCTGCCTGACGTCAAGGCTTACCGCGCCCTGTCCCGATCGTGCGACATTAAGCTTCGTGATCGCGGCCTGCACATAGGAGAGCGCGGTATTGGCCGAAGGGTTCTGCCTGCCGTCTGCCATGACCAGCACTTCGCGGGTGCGCTTAAAATCCGGGGCAAAGTAAATGCCGATGAGCGCTTCGCCGCTCTCCACGCTCTGCGCCGCGCACTCAAGCGACAGGCAGTCGCGCGTGCGCACAAAACCAGGCGTGTTGGCCACCTCCTCCAAAACCTGCCGGGAGAGCGCGTCATCAGAGGCTGAAAACGCCGCGTACGGAACCTGCTCTAACTGGAAGTTGGCCCCGTAGCCGAAGATGATGCACTGCACTATGATCGGCACCACCAGCACGCGCCGGGATCCCGGATCCATCACAATGACGATGAGTTCTTTTTTGAGGATCGCGAAGATCATGCTCAGAGTTCTCAGCAGCGCTTTCATTTGCTGTCCTTTTGCACCCGGTACACGGCGCATATGAAGAAAAAGATCCCCCAGAGTGCCTGCACGAGCAGATCGCGCAGCACCGTGAGATCCTGGCCGCCTGACAAAAAGCAGATGCGCGAAGCCTCGACGGCGTAGGTGGGCGGCAGCAGCCAGCCTAAGATCCTGATCCCCTCGGCGGCGCCGCGCAGATCGAAGACCATGCCGGTGAGCAGCATCGTGGGCAGCGCGCCGATGATGATCGCGTACTCCGAGGCCAAAAACTGGTTTTTGCACACCGCGGAGATCAGCACGCCAAAGCACACCATCTCAAAGCTGTAGATCAGGACCAAAGCGACGATCCACGCCACCGCTCCGCGCACCGGGATCCCCGAAAACATCTGTCCCAGGAATACTGTCAGCATGCTGCCGCACAGCCCCAGGCCGTAATAGGTGATCACCTTGGAGAGCACGATCTCAAGTGACGAAGCGCTGGTGCCCGAGAGCGACTCCATGGTGCCGCGATCCCACTCACGGGCGATCACGAAACTCCCCAGGAACGCGCAGACAAGCGTCATGATCGCGATGTACTGCCCGGACATCAAAAACCAGGTCGAGTCGTTGGCCTCGTTGTACCAGGTGCGCGAGGACAGCGTGATCTGAGAGCCTGAAGCGGCCCCTCCCAGCGCGCCCTGCAGCGTGGCGCTCACATAGCTTTGCGTAAGCTGCGCCAGCTGGGCCTGCGCCCCGTTTTCATACAGCAGCGCCCGCGCCTTTCCTGCTGCAAGCGCCTCGTCAAAATCAGGAGGGAAATAAAGGAGATTTTTTACCTTATGGCTGTCAAAAAGCGCGCGGCCCTCGCCTAAAGTGCTGACGACCGTGACATCAAAATAAGCCGATCCGATAAAGGCGTCGGTTACCTGGCGCTGCACCTGACTCTGGTACGGGGTCACGATGGCGATCTCCACCGGCTTGACGTCCATGCGCATGGCAAAGCAGTAAAGCACCACCAACAGCAGCGGCTGCAGGATCACCACCGCGAGCACCGAGGGATCGCGCGAGATCTGCAACAGCTCCTTTTTAATGAGGATGAACAGGAAAGCCGGGTTTACCCCGCGCGCGAAGATCGCTTTAAGCGTCCTGAGCATGGCGGCCCTCCTGCTGCCTAAACTGATGCACCAGCGCCACAAAGGCATCTTCTATGGAGACGCGGCGGCCGCCCTGCGTGCACACCTCATCAGGCGTGCCCAAAACCAGGATGCGGCCGCGATCCTGGATGAGGAAACGATCGCAGTACTCGGCTTCATCCATAAAATGCGTGGTCACGACCACGGTGGTGCCACCTGATGACAGCGCGCACACGCGGTTCCAGAACGTCCGCCGCGCCATGGGATCGGCGCCCGAGGTCGCCTCGTCCAAAAACAGCACCTCCGGACGGTGGATGAGCGCGCAGGCCATGGAGAGCTGCCGCTGCAAGCCAAAAGGCAGGCTCTCGCTGAGATCATCGGCAGAGCCCCTGAGCGAAAACTCGTCTAAAAGCTCCTCGACGCGCTTTTTCAGCTTTGATCCCGAGATCCCGTAGCTGCGCCCGAAATACTCGAGGTTCTGGCGGGCTGTGAGCTTGCGGTACAGCGAGAATTTCTGGGAAACATAGCCGATGTGGGCGCGCAGATCGCTTTTGGCAGTGCGCAGATCATAGCCGCCCACGGTAACCTGTCCCTCTGTGGGCTTTAACAGCGCGCAGATCATGCGAAACGTCGTGGTCTTGCCCGCCCCGTTGGGCCCCAAAAGCCCGAAGATCTCGCCCTTTTGCACCTTAAAATCAGAATGCCTGACGGCGGTAAATGAGCCAAAGCGCTTGCAGATCCCGCGCACGTCGATCACGGTGCGCCGTTCAAAAGCCGCGCCGGGATCAGGGAGCGCCGTCTTCTGCGAGAAATCCAGGGTATGTGCGACGTAAACGTCTTCAAGCTGCGGCTCCCGGGGCGCGACCTTAAGCCCGAAGGCCGCATCCGGCATTTTCTCCTTTAAAAAAACGCCGAGGCTTTGAACGGTGGCGCCCGGGGCGGCCAGCACGTCGATCCTGCCCATGCGCGGACAGATGTCCAAAAGCGGCGAATCATCAAGGAAATGCCTTGAAGAGAACATCAGACGCCTGACTGTGGCGGTGTAAGGCAGATCCCCGGTGCTTACGGCGAACGTACGGCCTTGCAGCCCGGTGCGAAGCTGCGCGGCCGCGCCTTGCAGCACGATCCTGCCGTTTTGCAGCATCACGGCCTGATCGGCCGCGGCCGCCTCTTCAAGGTAAGCGCTGGAGAACAGGCAGAAGGCGCCCTCACGGCGCACGTAATCTAAGGTGATGGCCCACAGTTCCTGGCGGGATACCGGATCGACGCCCACGGTGGGCTCGTCGAGGATCAGGCAGCGCGGGCAGGCGCAGACGGCGCAGGCCAGACCGAGTTTCTGTTTCATGCCCCCTGAGAGCGAATCGGCCTGACGGTTGCTGAATTCAAAAAGCCCGACCTTCCTCAATATCCCGTCAAGATCCGCAGCGTTTTTGCGTACATCCATACCGCGCAAAGCCGCAAAGATCTCAAGATTCTCCCTGACGGTAAGCTCGCCGTACAGCCCCAGCGTCTGGGACATGTACCCGACTTTTGAAGTAAAAGCCAGATCCGAACTGTCAGGAACCATGCCGCACAACCGCACCTGGCCTTGATCCGGGCGCAGCACGCCTGCAAGCAGTTTCATCAGCGTGGACTTGCCGGCGCCGTCAGGTCCCATCAGGCACACCAGCCTGGCGCTGTCCGCGATCCTGAGGCTGAAATCCTCATAGACGCGCTTTAAGCCGCGTCCTGCTCGGTAAGCCTTGCACAGTCCGTTTACCTGGACGGGATCTGTCATTTAAATTCCACGGTCACAGGCTGCCCCAGGCGCAATATTCCCTGAGGATCGGTAAAATCCGCGCGCACTTCCCAGACAAGATCGGCGCGCAGCGACTCGGTCTGCACGCTCTTGGGCGTGAACATCGCAGACGGGCTGATATAAGCCACCTTGCCGTCAATCTCATCGCCTGAGGCCGCGATAATGCGCACCTTCTGCCCGGGCTTTACGGCCTGAAGCTGCAGCTCGGTCAGGTAGCAGAGCACGCGCTTGCCTTCAAGCTTTGAGAGCTCAAAGACCGCTGACGAGACCGAGGCCATGTCGCCCTCCTCGGCGCTGCGGGTGCGGATCTGCCCGTCGTAGGGGGCGCGGATCACGCTTTGCACTTCGCGCTGGTATTTAAGCCTTGCAAGTTCCGCCTCGCAGGCCGCGTAATTTCCCTGGGCCTGCGCGATCTCCTCTTTGCGGTAGCCTGATTCCTTAAGCGCCAGATCGGCTCTGGCCTTTTCAAGCTCGCCCTCGGTCTGCCCCATCTCATAGAAGGCCTTGTCGCGCTCCTGCGCCGAGACGCTGCGGGTGCTGTAAAGGCTTGTGTAGCGCTCCGAAGTGCTGCGGGCAAGCTGCAACGCGCTCTCCAGGGAGCGGACATTGCCGCGGGCTCCTGCGATCTCCTCTTTGCGGTAGCCTGAACTGTACAGATCGTACTGGGCCTTGAGCGCCTGGCACTGCGAGCTCTTGATGCGCTCCTGGTGCTCGAGATCCTGCGTGTCAAGCCGCGCCAGCACCTGGCCTTTTTTCACGAGATCCCCGCTGTCGGCCTCAAAGGAGACGATCCTGCCTGAGCGCTCAAAACTCAGGCTGCTCTCCCGGATGTCCACAATGCCGTGAGCCTTTTCGAGGGGTTTGGAGCTTTCGGAGCTGAAATACAGCGAGGCCGCAAAAGCGGCGGCGATGGCAGCAACTGCGCCTGCCAGAAGTTTCTTGTTCATGATCCGATATTCTGTGTTCCTGCGGCGGCGATAATTGCCTGCAATCCCTTGAGCAGAGCCAAAAAACCGCGCCAGGTGATCTTACTCAAAGCGCGGCGCCGCGATATGATTTGACTATAACAACCAAGGCACCGGGCATCAACCGACAAAACCGGCGCGAGTGTCGGAAGAGGGGCTGGCATGGACAAAGCTCAGGACAAAGGCGCCAATGCGAAAAAGAACTTTGCCGACGCTTTCTGCGTCCTGGCGCGGACGCAGAGCGTTTCCAAAATCTCGGTAATGGCTCTCTCAAAGAAAGCCGGCTACAACCGCAGCACGTTCTACGAGCATTTCCAGGACATTTATGAGCTGCTTGAGTACATGGCGCAAAAGGTTTTGGAACAGCTTGAAGCGAGCATCGATATCTATGTGCAAAAAGGACAGTTCGCCTCGGGTTTTGTCAAAGCGTTCGAGCAGCTGCACTCAGATGAGGCCGCTTACATAGAAACACTGTTAAAGCCTGAACTCGTGCCCTTTTACGTGCAACGGGCCAGGCGCGCCCTCAGGCCGCTTCTGACCAGGCTCCTGGGGCTGCCTGACACGGCACGCACCCGCAGCGTGCTCGCCTACCATGTAGCCGCCGTCACCTCGGTGATCAGCGCCTGGATCGCAGCAGGGCGGGATCTGCCCTCCGCTGAGCTTGCCGTGATCATCGAGGATCTCTCAAAGGCGATCCTGCGCCACGCCGCAGACTGAAATCCGACCTCTCCCCGGGATCTGTCCGGGCGCAGCTGCGCCGGCAAGAAAAAAGGCAGAGACTTGCGATCCCTGCCTTTCCGGGTTTCTTAGAGAGAAACGGTTACTTGTTCAGCGCCTGGGCGACCTGAACGGCGATGGCAACGGTGGCGCCGACCATCGGGTTGTTGCCCATGCCCATGAAGCCCATCATCTCGACGTGGGCCGGCACTGAAGAGGAGCCGGCGAACTGCGCGTCAGAGTGCATACGGCCTAAGGTGTCGGTCATGCCGTAAGAGGCAGGGCCGGCGGCCATGTTGTCCGGGTGCAGCGTACGGCCGGTGCCGCCGCCGGAGGCTACGGAGAAGTACTTTTTGCCGGCCTCAAGGCGCTCTTTCTTGTAAATGCCGGCGACCGGGTGCTGGAAGCGGGTCGGGTTCGTGGAGTTGCCGGTGATGGACACATCAACGTCTTCCTTCCACATAATGGCCACGCCCTCGCGGACGTCGTCAGCGCCGTAGCAGCGGACTGCCGCGCGCTCGCCCTTGGAGTAAGGGATCTCCTCGACAACTTTCAGATCACCGGTGTGGTAATCGTACTTGGTCTTCACATAGGTGAAGCCGTTGATGCGGGAGATGATCTGGGCGGCGTCTTTGCCTAAGCCGTTTAAGATCACGCGCAGCGGGGTCTTGCGGGCCTTGTTGGCGTTGCGGGCGATGCCGATGGCGCCTTCAGCGGCGGCGAAAGACTCGTGGCCGGCCAGGAAGCAGAAGCACTTCGTCTCCTCGCGGAGCAGGCGGCCGCCTAAGTTGCCGTGGCCCAGGCCGACTTTACGCTGATCGGCGACTGAACCGGGAATGCAGAAAGCCTGCAGGCCGATGCCGATGGCCTCGGCGGCCTCGGCGGCGACTTTGCAGCCTTTCTTTAAAGCGATGGCGGCGCCGACGGTGTAAGCCCAGCAGGCGTTCTCGAAAGCAATGTCCTGGACTTCGCGGACGGTCTTGTACGGATCAAGGCCGAACTTGGCGCAGTAGTCCTTGCACTCTTCAACGGATTTGAAACCGTACTCGGCGATCACTTTGTTGATCTTGTCGATACGGCGCTCATAAGACTCAAATAATGCCATGGTGTTCGCCTCGCTTATTCCTTTCTCGGATCAATGTACTTGGCGGCGTTGTCCCACTGGCCGTAGTGCTTGGTGAGCTTGGCCAGGATCTCTTTGCCGCTCTGCTCAGGGTGAGCTTTGAGCTCGTCCATGAGCTTGCCTAAGTTCACGAACTCGTAGCCGATGATCTCGCCTTTCTCGTTCAGAGCCTGGCGGGTCACATAGCCCTGGGTGAGCTCGAGGTAACGCGGGCCCTTGGCTTTGGTGGAGAACATGGTGCCGACCATGGAGCGCAGGTTCTTGCCCAGATCCTCAAGGGAGGCGCCGACCGGAAGGCCGCCCTCGGAGAAAGCGGTCTGGGTGCGGCCGTAGCAGATCTGCAAGAAGAGCTCGCGGTAAGCGGTGTTGATGGCGTCGCACACCAGATCGGTGTTCAGGCCTTCAAGCAGGGTCTTGCCGGTGAGGATCTCGGCGGCCATGGCGGCGGAGTGGGTCATGCCCGAGCAGCCGATGGTCTCGATTAAGGCTTCCTCAATGATGCCGTTCTTGACGTTCAGGGTCAGCTTGCAGGCGCCCTGCTGAGGAGCGCACCAGCCCACACCGTGTGTCAGGCCGCTGATATCCTTGAACTCCATTGCCTGGACCCACTTGCCTTCCTCAGGGATAGGCGCAGGACCATGGTACGCGCCCTTGGTGACCGGGCACATATTCTCTACTTCTTTTGAATAGATCATTGATGGTACCTAAATTGCGTAAAAAAGAAATCTCATCCGTGAACTGCTGTGCGCCCAAAGGCGCCCAGTAACCGCGTTTCCAAGAGAGCTCCCGGAAGCAGCGCGGCGGCCGGTTCACACAGCCATGCCGCAGGCAAACCTGCGGCGCAAACCGATCGAGGACTTATTCAATCAGCTCAAATCGGGGAAATTATATTACAAATAGGGCTGGGACTATGGGGAAAGCCCTCAAAAAATGACGGTTTCGACGGGAAATAGTTAGCATTATCTAACTCATGTTAGCATATGCTAACTAAATAAACAGGTAACTCTTCGCAAAACAGCCCGCCCAAATGAAGCCTACAAGAAAAAACGCAAAATTTGTCAAGGAAAAAATTTACTTAAAAACAGAGTATAATTCCCACCAAGTTCCACTGCGCAAAGATTTGCTGTAATTTCAGATGCGTTGCGCACCTTTTGCGGTGCCGGGACTTACAGAAACCTAATATTAGCAAGGCGTTGAGTAAACATGACCCCAATCATCAAACCTCAGACTGACACCACCATCAGCTGGTTTTTAAGTCAGTGCCACATTCACAAGTATCCGCCCAAAGCCACGATCATCCACGAAGGCGAAAAGGCCGAGACCCTCTACTACATCTCCAAAGGCTCAGTGGTTGTGCTGATCAAGGATTCCGACGGCAAAGAGATGATCTTAAGCTACCTCAACCAGGGCGATTTCATCGGTGAAGTCGGCCTGTTTGACACGAGCGAGAACCCTACCCGCACCGCCTGGGTCAAAGCCAAGACCGGCTGCGAGATCGCCGAGGTTTCCTACAGCAAATTCCGCCAGCTCGTTCAGGTAAACCCTGAGATCCTGATGCGCCTGGCCGCCCAGCTGTCCCACCGCCTCTCCGAAACCTCCAAGAAAGTCGGCAACCTCGCGTTCCTCGACGTCACCGGCCGCATCGCCAAGACCTTGGTCAACCTCGCCCATCAGCCTGAGGCCATGACCCACCCTGACGGCATGCAGATCAAGATCACCCGCCAGGAGATCGGCCAGATCGTCGGCTGCTCCCGCGAGACCGTGGGCCGCATCTTAAAGATGATGGAAGAAGATCACCTGATCACCGCGCACGGCAAGACCATCGTGGTTTTCGGCACCCGCTGAGATCAGATTTACCCTCAAAAACGCCCTTTCAGACGCGCCGCGCGCGGCGCATTTGGAAGGGCGTTCTGCATGGGGCTATAATCACAAAGTTAAGTTTTTTCATCAGGCAGCGCCGTCAGGCGCTGCTTTAAACAGTAGGATTAAGGAGTCGCCATGCCGTCTTTGCTTGAGCGTGGAATTCATTCATTCAACAAAGAAGATCTGCTGGCCTGCAGCCGCGGAGAACTCTTCGGGAAAGGCAACAGCCAGCTGCCGGCCCCCAACATGCTGATGTTTGACCGCATCACCGACATTCAGAATGAAGGCGGCGAGCACGGGCTTGGCTATGTCAAAGCCGAGATGGACATCAACCCCGATCTCTGGTTCTTCAAATGCCATTTCCCGGGCGATCCGGTGATGCCCGGCTGCTTAGGCCTCGATGCCATGTGGCAGCTCGTCGGCTTCTTCTTAGGCTGGAGGGGCGGCCCGGGCAAAGGCCGCGCCTTAGGCGTCAAGACCGTCAAGTTCAAAGGCGAAGTGCTCGACACTGTCAAAGTCGTGACCTATGAGGTCGATCTCAAGCGCATCATCGAGCGCGGCAAACTCATCATGGGCATTGCCGACGGCAAGGTCTTCGCTGACAGCAAACAGATCTACTGGGCAGAAGATCTCCAGGTAGGTCTCGTCCCTCAGCAGAACGCCTGAAAAGCGCTCACGCTTTAGGCTCGCTAACACAAGCCCGGCACAAAGTGCCGGGCTTTTTGCTGCCTGATGCGCCTCAAATAAGCTAAAACACAGGCAGGGGAGGGGAGGCAGGGCACAGTCAGGCCGCAAAGCACCTCTCAAATCCCAAAACGTCCGGAGCCACCCTGTGTGGAAACTGTACTCCTGTGCAGATTTGAAAACCTCCGCTGTCTATGTGAAAAACAGATCTTCCTCACCTGCAAAACTCGCTCCCGCCCCAAACGCATTTTTCTTCAAAAAAGCCTGTTGCGCAGGCAAGTAATAAAGCGATCAGCAAATAATCAGCGTGCAAACAATGCTGAAGTAACGCCTTTGCAGCAAAAGGCTTCGAATAATCTGTAAAAAAGGATCGCAAAAAATATTTGCTTTGAGAAAAAACAATCAAAGTGATTACCTACATAAAACGAAACAGTATTAAATGCTGCTCTGAGACGTGTAATCATTCAGAATCGGAATGTTTTACACAGGAGAAAGCGGGCAGATTTACGGCTTTCAAAATCATGAAAGTAACTTTCATGAAAGTAAAAACATTTTTGTAATTTTGTAATTTAACTTTCAGAATGTAAAATCACCACTGTTTGCAAAGCGACTAGATTGAATTTCATATGAAGTATTTTACATTTGCAATCTTTGAATATTCTTATTTGAATTCAATTAAATAAACAATTTTTACAAAAGCAAATATCAAGAAATATATTTTCAAAAAATAGTTTTTTGACCACACAGCTTTCAACTTTCAAAAAACCACGAGACAGCCCGAAACTCTGCTGCAAAATCCGCAGCTTTTTGAAAGTCAGATCCGCCTGTCTGCCGCCTTGCCCCCCCCCTGCAGCACCGAACCCGCTCTGCGCCCTCCTGTCTGAGGTAATGCCCGTCGCGTTTGAGTTTCAGCAGGTAACCACGGGGCGATCAGGATGAATTCCGCCCGCCTGCGCAACCTGGCTTGCCGCTGCGCTTACAGGCGGATCCGCAGGCGATTACCGCTTTGGACTTTTAAACGGGAGTAATCGGCCCGGACTGCGGAAAACCGGTGCTGATCCGCGATCAGGCTCTTTCACAGAGCGGTTTTTAAGGCTTAGGATGAGTTACCCCATTGCAGAGAGCTCACCGACCTTCCTTGGCGTTCTGGTGAGCTCTGAGAGGGGTTTTTGATGATCGGGCTTTAAGGCGCCGATCGCGGCCTGGGGGAAAACGCAGATCAAAAAAAAGCCCCTGGCGGATGGAGCTTCCGCAGGGGCGAGAATTTCTTAACTTCAAGGTTAAGAACTACAGCAACTTAGGATGACAAACCTGGCTCTTGCCGAGGTTCAGGAACCGCTTTCGCAATCCCCAGGCTGTTGTCACAGCCTTTAAAACTTTTATGCGTAGCGCCTGCCGTTAAGGCCTGGCGCCTGTTCAGCCTCTTTAACCGAATAAGCCCTGAAAGAGCACAGGATAGCCGGATTAACCCGGATCATGTGGCCCAGGGTGACGGCCAGCCCCCTGCCAATGTCAAGCTTGGGATTAAGCAGCATCAGCCTTGCCAGTCCGTCGGAATCCCGCTCTTCAAGCACGAGGCAGTCGCCTGCCTGGCGCCCGAGGGTGTAAACCGTTACCACGCTGCCGGCCGGATAAACGGCGCCGTCCCCGAAACTGAAGAACAGGCGCGTAACCGGAGCGCTCGGCCTTACAAATCTTTCACAGGCGACGGCGTTTATACCCAAATCCAGGCAGCCGTCTTCGTTCAGGCCTAATTCTGAAAGTCCTTCCTGGTAAGCGGTAAGCAGTTCAGCGTCTTTACAGCAAAACGGCTGTCCGGCACTCGGAAAAGTTTGTAACTCTCTGATCTTATAGTGGGTATTGAAGACTTTAATCGTGCCTCTCTCGAGCCTGAAACACATGCTCAGCGTATCGCCGCTGTAGTTCCAGTTCCACTCGTTAGATTGGCTTCCAATCACTTCTTTACCTTGCCTGAAAGACTGTGAAAGTCTGTTTTCATGTTTTCATTGTAAGTTATTTTCACCGTCTTGTTAAGGCATTTTCAAATTTTTTTGACTAAGCTCAACTTATGATCTTTTAGATCCTGTTTCAGCATATCTTTTTAATTTTGATCACCATGTCCGAACTCTGCTAATCCAGACTTCTAAATTAATATTCACGCTCTGCAATCACCTTCTGCTTTGCAAATTTTCCAAGTGACTTAGCTTTTTCCTTTTAAATAATTTTCGTTCAAACTCTCTGCAGTTATTTTTAGATCCGGAAAATTTTCGCGGCAAATCCCCTGCCCTGGCTTTTAAAAGTTCGCAAGGTGAGAAAGTTTTCGTGATTTCGTTCACGGGTTTTTCAGAACATGAGACAATAAGGCGCCTTCCTTACCGGGAAGGCTAGGGAGCACCATGATATTTTTTACGTCGGATCTTCACTTTGGCCACGAGAAGATCATCAGGAACTGTCATCGTCCCTTTAAAGATGTTGAGGACATGAACAGCCAACTGATCGAGAACTGGAACGCGACGGTGGGCAGCCGGGATGACATCTATATCCTGGGGGATTTTGCGCTGCGCCTGGAAATGAGCACGATCCACGCCCTGCTCGAACAACTTAAGGGGCGCAAGCATCTGATCTTCGGCAACCACGATCATGAGATCGCCAGGCACCGCTATTACTTCCGCGATGTCCTCTGCTCGATGAACTCCCTCTTTATGATGCGCATCTCAGGCGACAGGCGTCTGCTGCTGTGCCACTACCCGCTCATGTACTGGTGCGGCGATTATGATGATCGTTTCATCCATCTTTACGGTCACATCCACAACAACGCGCACGACATGAAGTGGGCCTGGCACCTGCGCAACTCCTATAACGTCGGGGTCGATGTCAACGATTACCGCCCGGTGGATCTGGACACGGTGCTAAAGAAAGTTGCCGGGCACAACGCCGAATTGCCGCTTGATCAGTGCGTCAACCCGCCTTTGAGCATGCGCAGCGATGATTTTGAGATCTCCGTAAGCTATCCGGATCCTGGATCCAGTCTTAACGATAACAGTTCCGATTAGCGTCATTTGTCGGAGATCCGCAATCACGTTTTTTGCGGATCTGCTACCCTGCTCCTTTCTTTGAGGAGACAGGTTCATGCAGGGCCTTTTAAGCAAGAAGGACAAACACCAAGGGATCGCGCTTGCCTTAAGCGGAGATCTTTTAGCTTTGGGATCCGCTAAAGCGGACTTTTCGAGGATCCCGGGCTCTCTCAGGCGCTCGCAGCAAAAGCTCGCTGCTTCACGGCGCCGCCTCAGTAAATGCGCCCCTGGTTCGGACTCATGGGTTAAGGCGGTATCGCGCGCCGGAGCTGCGGCCGTAAGGGCCGCCAGACGGCGCGAAAGATTCCAGCGGCGCGCCGCCCGCGCCCTTTGCCGCCGCTTTGCCAGGATCACGCTGTGCCCGTCCTGCGGCCGGATCGCCGGGACAGACGGCTGCGGAGCCTACGAGGGCTTTTTAAAGGTGCTCTGTGAAACCGCGCGCCGTTCCGGCACAGATTTAGAAATCCTTGCGCTCAATCCGCAGTCACAAAGCCACAGGCCGTAAACAGCCGCTTTGCGCCGTACAGCACTTTGCATGGCGCCTAAACCAAAGCGCGGCATGAAAAAGCCGGAGCGCCCCGCGCTCCGGCCTGCTTAAAAGAAGATCCCTTAGATTCCGAATTTTGCAAACTTTATACTATTAACCCAGTGACGGTCTTTCATGCCTGAGGATCGAGCTTCACGTCTTTGGCCTTGGGCGGCCTGCCTCTTTTGCCTTTGGAGGACTTGCGCGTCCGGTACTTCGGCGCGCAGCCTTCCGGAGGATCAAAGCCGAAGGCCTCGCAGATCTTAATCTGCGCGCCCACAAAAGGCGTGCAGTAAGGTTTCTGCCCGGGATGGGAGATCCAGCGTATGGGCTTCATGGCGTTGAGCAGCGACGCCGCGTCATGAAACTCGCGCGACAGTTTCGCCTTCCTCACCGCCGTAAGACGCGAGAGCAGCACCAGCCCGCAGAACAGCGCCAGCAGCCGCCCGTGCTTGCCGGTGTCCGTCGAGCAGTCCTGGTTTTCCGACATCTGCAGCCCCTTCATGGCCTCGAAGTACTTCTCCTGCTCGTCGCGCAGCCGGTAGTTGCGGCACGCCTCCATGGCGCCCATGTCAAGCCCGCAGGTGCGGCTGGCAAAGAACCCCGCCTGCGCCGTTTCTTTGGCGATCTTCTTTTCGTTGCGGCTGTATCTTTTGAGGATCCGCTCCTGAGGATCATACTCAAGGCTGTGCCAGCAGTAGGCTTTGCCCAGCGTGGCGTCGTCGTCGAGTCTGGCTCCCGAGGCCTTAAGCTCTTCAAGCGCCTTTTCCTCAAGCGCGATCTGCTTCTCAAGCTCCGTAAGCTGCGCCGTCCTCTGCGCCGGATTAAGGTAGAGGTTGAGCTTCATCCGGTCGGCGTCCCTGACCTGATCCCCCTCGGTGATCTGGTACTTATCCTCAAACTGCTCAAAGCACAGCCCGGTGTCAGGATCAAACGCCATGCTCTTAGGATGCAGCCGGTACTTTGTCTCCTCATATGCCGCAAGCTTCCCAAGCACGTCCTTCTGCCCGGTTTTGACCGCCATGATCATCTTTTGCCCGCGGGCGATGTACTCCTCGAGATTGGCCACGGACTCGTAGCCGCGGTCTGTGATCAGAATGAGATCTTTGAAGCCCGCCGCGTCCAGATCTCTGAGGATGATCTTCAGCCCGCGCGAGTCCGGGGTGTTGCCCTGAAACGTCTTGTACCACACGGGCATGTGCTCTGTAAGCGTGTAGACCACCGCCTCGTTGGTCTGCGGCAGTTTCAGCCCTGACTTGTTCTTTCCCCAGGCGGTCTCGGAGATCCCTGTTCCGTACGCGTTGCGGCTGGTGGTGTCCACGGCGCACAGTTCTTCTTTCTTCATCCTCCCGGCCCTGAGCGAGAGCAGCGCCATGCGATCATCGTCAGTGACCGCCTGGGTGAGCCTGGTGATCACGTCGGGGGTGAGCCTCATGCCGCAGGGCGCTTTGGCCACGTCCTGCCATTCGGCGAGGTGGGAGAAGGCCTGATGGGCGCACATGGGGTAGACGGCCAGGGTGAGCAGCGCGGCTGCGGTGTCAGATCCGAACACGGCATCGAGATCCGCGCGGATCCCGGTTTCATCGGCCAGCTTCTCCAGCAGCCACACGTCGCCGTAAAGCAGGCTTTCGTGCTGCCCCTCGGCCCTGGGCAGGCCGCTTTTCATGATCTCTCCGGCTCCGCTGAGATCTATCTCTTTGGGAAAGATCAGCTTCGAGCGCTCCTCCGCCGAGGCCAGCAGCCACGGCGCAAGGGGGATGAACCTGAAGTTGCCGTCTATCTTTCCCCAGTGGATCCTTCTGTAGCTTCTTTTGCCGTCTTTGGACACGGTGACGGGCTGGGTTGAGGCGTAAGAGTAGTTTCCGATTTTATGGACTGAGATCCGGTACGGGGCTTCGGGATCGACTGGTCTGGCCATGGGTGCCTCCTTGGTGTTTCTAGTAAAGTTATACTAAAAAACAAATCAAAAAAACAAGCCCCGAATTTCTTCGGATCTTGCTTTATAACAGCCAGTTATCGTTCCTTAAGACAGAGGATCGGATTGTTAGTATAAAGTTTGCAAAATTCGGATTAGATATTGTTGGCGATATCCTTGATGACTTTCGGCCCGTCGAAGATCAGCGAGGAGAAGATCTGCACCAGCGAGGCGCCGGCATCGATCTTCTCGCGGGCCTGCACGGCATTGGAGATGCCGCCGACGCCGATGATGGGGATCGAGTTGTCGACCATGTCAGAGACGAGCTTGAGCACGCGGGTGCTCTTGTGGAACAGCGGCTGCCCGGAAAGCCCGCCCCACTCGTTAGCGTGGGTCATGCCGTCTATGACATCGCGGGAGACCGTGGTGTTCGTACAGGTAATGCCGTCGATCTTCTGCTCAAGGCACACGCCGCACAGCGATCTCAGTTCGTTGTCAAAGAGATCCGGGGAGATCTTGACGACCAGAGGCACGTAGTTGCCGGTATCCTCGGCAAGGCGTTTCTGACACTCCTTAAGCGGGCTGATGAGCGCGGTGAAGGCGTCGGCCTGCTGCAGATCCGTAAGATCCGGTGTGTTCGGGCAGGAGACGTTGACCGCGATGTAGTCGGCCACCGGATAGACCTTCTCCATGCACTCGAGGTAGTCGTCAACGGCGTGCTCTATAGGCGTGTCCTCGTTCTTGCCGATACTCACGCCGATCACGCCGTCATATTTGCAGTTCTTAAGGTTGCGGACCAGATTGTCCACGCCCTTGTTGTTAAAGCCCATGCGGTTGATGATGCCTTCGGCCTCATACACCCTGAACATGCGGGGTTTGGGATTGCCGTCCTGGGGGCGCGGCGTCACCGTGCCGACTTCAATAAAGCCAAAGCCCAGGGCGCCGAAGAAATCCACGGCCTCAGCGTCCTTGTCCATGCCCGCGGCCAGACCGACCGGGTTTTTGAATTTCAGGCCCATAACCTCCAGCGGCGACTCTATGACCTTTTGAGAGAAGATCGTCTTAAACGGCTCTTTGGAGAGCACCCTGCCCAGCCTGATGACGGAGTCATGCGCATTTTCGGCGTTGAACATGAACAGCAGCGGCCTTACCAGGCTGCGATAAAGGAAGTAAGGAAACATAGTCTAATCCCTAATCCAGTTTTTCAAGACTGACAAATTTGTTCTCCGGGGTAACCGTAAGCTCGAAATACCCCGAGATCCCGTCATTGGTGGTGAAGCGCTTGAGGTGCTCGGCGTCGATGTCGAGCACCAGGCCTTCATCGGTGCGCACCCGGATGCGGCGGATCACCCCGCCGTAAACGGCCAGGAGCTCATCGCGCCCCAGCTGCATCGAAAATCTGTAGTGCCTATACCCGTACAAGCTTATTCCTGCTTTAAAGCAGCCTCAATCTTTTCATACACAGAACGTGCGAGGTTTGGCAATTTATAAAGTTTCTCAAGCTGCGCGCGCATCAGCTGCTGCCGCTCGGCGTCAAAGCGCCTGAAACTTAAAAACGGCGTTATGAGCGATGCGGCAAGCTGGGTGTTCGTGTCGTTAAGCTGCCTTACGGCGCCGATGATGAGCGTGTAGCCAGCCCCGTCTTTGCGGTGCAGCGCCACCGGATTGGCGCGCGTCAGCGTGCCTAAAAGCGCACGCACGCGGTTAGGGTTGCCAAGGCTGAAGGCCGGATGCTTTAAGAGCCTGCGCACGGTGAACACCGTCTCCTCGGAAGGCGCGGAGGCCTGGATCCTGAAGAACGTGTCCATGACCAGCGGATTTGAGTGCCAGCGCTCGTCAAACTGCTTTAAGAGCTCGTCCTTGCAGCCCAAATCCAGGTGCACCGCGGCGCGCAGCGCCGCCACTGTCTCCGTCATGCACCCCGCCTGGCGGAAACTGCTGCGGGAGAGTGCGGCGGCCTCGTCGGCCTTGCCGCGGGAGCGCAGCGCCAGGCACTTCATGTAAAGCGCCTGCGAGGCGACAGCGCGGCGGCCCATGTCCGCAACGCTGTAGCGCGGCGAGGCGGGCTTCACTTTGTCCAAAAGCGCGCCAAACTGCGGCTCCAAAGCCAGCGCCAGGCGCTCCTCAAGCGCCGCGCGCGCCGCGCAGAGCGCGTCGAGATCTACAGTGTCAAAGGACTGCATCATCTGGGTCAGCGGCGCGACCGTCAGGCACTGCGCGACCAAATTGAGATCGGTTTTTCCTGAGGCGGCGATGACTTTGCCCAAAGCCTCGATGAGCGCTTTGGGATCAGCGCGGTCTTCATCCTTCCTGCCAATCTCAGAGCGGATATAGTGATCCTGAAGCATCCGGCAGCTGTCGGCCTTTATAAAAGGATCGCCGCTGTTCCCGAGCATCAGCGTGTAATCCTCATCGCTGTAATCGGCATCAAGCTTAACCGGCGCTGAGAAATCCTCAAAGAGCACCGGGAGCGTGCCCTCAGGCACGCTGAACTCAAAGTCCTGCTGCGCTCTTGTAAACTCCAGCACTCCGTTTTCAGGAAGCTCCGGGGCCTTGACGGCGCTGCCGTCTTTGGCGATGAACGATGCCCGCACCGGAATGAGCAGCGGCTGAGGATCAGGCTGTTTTGCGCTGACGGGGATCTTCTGGGAAAAATGCAGCGTGAGCCTGCCGGCGCTGTATTCGCGGCGCACCGTAACCTCAGGCGTGCCGTACTGGGTGTACCACCTGAAGAACTGCCCTGTGAGATCGCGCCCTGAGGCCTGCTCCATGCACTTTACGAAATCCTCGATCGTCACGGCCTGGCCGTCATGGGATCGCAGGTAGAGCTGCAGCCCGGCTTTGAATTGCTCCTCGCCGGTGAGCGTGTGGATCATCCTGATGATCTCCGCGCCCTTGTCATAGATGGTCACAGTGTAGAAGTTGTTCATCTCCATGACTTCCTCAGGGCGCACCGGATGCGCCACCGGAGAGGCGTCCTCGGCAAACTGCGGCCCGCGGATCACGTTGACGGCTGCAAGGCGCGCCAGAGTGCGGGAGGACACGTCGGAGGAGAATTCCTGATCGCGGAATACCGTGAGCGATTCCTTGAGCGAGAGCTGGAACCAGTCGCGCAGCGTCACGCGATCGCCGGTGTAGTTGTGGAAGTACTCATGGCCGATCACGCTCTCAACATCGTAGAAATCGCGATCGCAGGCCGTCTGCGGATCGACCATGACGAACACGGAGTTGAAGATGTTCAGGCTCTTGTTCTCCATGGCTCCCTGGTTGAAGAAATCAACGGCCACGACTTTGAAATTGTCGAGATCGTATTCAAGGCCGAAGCGTTCCTCATCCCATTTCATGGCACGCTTGAGCGACTGCATGGCCCAAACGCCGCGATCATGGCTGCCGCGGTCGACGTAAAGACTCAGGCTGACGCGGCGCCCGGATTTCGTGACAAAGCTGTCGCTTACGATGTCAAACGTGCCCGCCACCAGCGCAAAGAGATAGCTGGGCTTGGGGAAAGGATCTTCCCAGACAGCGTACTGCCGGCCTTTGCGGGATCCCTTTTCTGTGAGGTTGCCGTTGGAGAGCAGCACGCCGCAGCCGTACTCCGGCCCGATGATCGTGACTTTGTAGCGGGCGAGCACATCAGGGCGATCCAAAAAATACGTGATGCGGCGGAAGCCCTCGGGCTCGCACTGGGTGCAGAACACGCCGTCTGACTTGTAAAGCCCCATGAGCTCGGTGTTGCCTGCAGGATCGATCTCGTTCTCGACTGCCAGCTCGAATTCATCGGGGACATCCTCGACGATGAGTCTGCCCTTTTCCTCGCGGTATTTGCACGAGTCGCCGTCGAGCAGCACGCTCTTTAAAGCGAGCTCCTCGCCTGCGAGCACGAGCGGCGCGCGGCGGTCCTGCGTCAGGCGCCGGTAGCGGGTAAGCGATAAGACCTTGGTCTTCTCGTCATCGAGCTCAAAAGTCAGCTCCACGGAGGCTGCGGTGAAATCCGGCGCCTTGTAATCGGTGCGTTTGCAGGCTTTGAACTTGGCTGCCATGCTGATCCTCAATGATGTTTAAAAAAGGCGGGGTTGCCCCGCCTGAAAATATTATTTCACCGCGCCCTCGGCGCCTGCCGCAGCGCTGCTCGAAGGCGGTGCAAACTGCGAGAATACCGTAGGCTTTGGCGCTTCATGGATCTGCGCGTGCTGCGCCCGGGCAAAGTCGGCGGCGATGTTAACGCTCTCGTTTAAGAGCACATCGGCAAACTCGAAGTCCTCGGGAAGATCATCGATCTTCTTCAAAGGCTCCTTGCCCATGGCCTGCAGCCTGACATTGGCGTCCTTAAGCCTCCAGGCGTCGTCCTCGGCTTTAAGCGCGCGGCGCTCCTCAAGGTTTACCGTCAGGTATTTCTCGGCCTTGAGCTTTTGGTAGCGGGCGAGATCCTCGCGCATCACCCTGAACACCGGATCAGATCCGGTGCGCTTGTCATGGCGCTTTTGCAGATCCGGCAGATAGGCGTCTATATCCAGATACGGCGTGTAGAGCACCGGGCGGATGCTGTCCCAGGGCAGCGCATTCTTCTCAGTGCGCTCGCCGTACTCGCTCTCATCCACAAGCGACGGGAAGGCGATATCCGGCACGACGCCTTTTAACTGTGTCGATCCGCCGTTGACACGGTAGAACTTGGCGATGGTGTAATGGATGGATCCCAAAGGATCGCGGTAGAGATCATAGATGCGTTCGAGCGGGCGGTTTTGCTGCACCGTGCCCTTGCCGAACGTGGTGTCGCCCACGATCACGGCCCTGCCGTAATCGCGCAGCGCCGCGGACATGATCTCGGAGCTTGACGCTGACAGGCGGTTTACCAGCACCACGAGCGGCCCGTCATAGGCCACGGCCGGATCACGGTCTTCCTGCGGCGCCTCGTTGCCGGCCATGTCACGCACCACAACGACCGGCCCCTCTTTTATGAAGAGCCCTGTGGAATCCACGGCCTCAGGCAGCAGCCCGCCGCCGTCAGAGCGCAGATCTATGACCACGGCCTTGACCTTCTGCAGCGCCAGCTTGCTCAGCTCGCGCTTGATGTCCAGATGCAGGTTAGTGTAGAAGCTCTTAACGCTGATGACGCCGATGCGGCTGCCGTCATAGGCGGTGCGCACCTCGCCTTTGGCCTCGCGATCCTGCAGCCTGATGCGCTCGCGGGTGATCTCCACCTGGAAGCTCTTGGCGTTCGCGCCCTCGCCGCGCTCGATGTCCAGCGTGACCTTCGTGCCCTTGGGGCCTTTGATCTTCTTGACGACGTCGGACAGGCGCCAGCCGATGACATCGTCATAGCTGCCGTCCTCCTGCCTCACGCCGGTGATGCGATCCTTGGCCTTGAGCTTTTTGCTGCGCTCGGCAGGCGATCCGGGCATGATCTCCACGATGGTGGTGTACTCGTCGTCAGTGCTCAGCACAGCGCCTATGCCCTCAAGCGACAGGTTCAGATCGTCGTTGAAGTTTTCTGAATCCGTGGGCGAGAAATAATTCGTGTGCGGATCTATGGAGGCGGCGAAAGCGTTCTCAAACGTGGAGAACGCGTCCTCGGACGTCGTCTGCGTCAGCCGCGTCAGCGCGGCGCTGTAGCGCCTGCGGATGCGCTCGCGCGCCTTTTCGTCATCCTTGCCGCTTAAGATCTGGTTTATGTACTCGTTCTTGATCTCCGCATCCCACAGGCCGCGCAGCCCGGTTTCCGAGCTGATGAAAGAGGCCTCGCGGCGATCGGTCTCGATCCTGTCATGGCCGCTCACGTCTATGGGCTTTGTGGCCGCGTCTATGAAGTAGCGGTATTTCACATAGCGCTTTTTCAGGGCGTTTGAATAGATCTGGAAAGGATAGTCGAGCTGGCAGCTGCGCAAGGCGCTGAGGATCAGATCGCTGTGCTTTCGGATCTCGCGCACCTCGTCCTCGGTGAACAGCGTGCGGTTGTAATCGACGTAGGAGATGAACTGATCGGCAACCTTGAGCGCAAAATCCTCATCGACGCTCACGACGCGGTAATGGGCGCGCGTCAGGAAGTTGGCCACGCGCGAGCACGCCGTGGCATGCTGCGGCAGCGGGCTTAATTCAGGGAGAGCCCCGTATTCAGGGATGCTCAGGGCTTTTTCCGCAGCCTGCGGCGCCGCGGAAAGAAAACCGGCGGCCACGAGGGCGCCGGCGATTCTGATAAAAGTGCGCACTAAACGCGTCCCCCGGTTTAAGCCTTTTTAGGGGCGCTCTCGGGCAGCAGCACGCGATCGACGGGAACCGTAAGGCTCATGCCGGTCTGCAGCAGCACCAAAACGGTGTCTTTTGAGGCGTCCTCGGAAACCGTGGCGCGCACGTAATGGCGATCGCCCGTGAGCACCCTGACCTCAACGCCCTTTTTGAGCTCCGCGATCTCAGGCTTGCGTCCCTCGATGCGGCGCGGCCGGCGCTGGCCGTTTTGGTTTTTCGGGTTTTTGGCGCTCTTGCGGGGCTTGCGCCTGGCATTGATCTCTTTGAATTTATCCGCGGCAAACGACGCATGCTCGGCGCTTACGGCCTCGCCTTCGCTGCCATCGAGATCCACGCGCCTGGCGCCTTCTTTTAAGCAGTAGAGATAGCGCAGGCGCGTGGTGTAATAGCGCAGCGCCGCCCTGACTTTGGAAACGGACAGGCCTTCGACGCCCTCGCAGGCCGCGCGCAGATCCGCGAAGATGCCGATCTTAAGGGGCTTGCAGTTGCCCTCTTTTATAAAAGCCTTGGGGAAGCGCTCGCACAGGAGCTCCAGGGCCTCCCGGATGTGATCAAAACGGGTGCCTTCCTCCTGATCTTTGCTCTCAGGGGCCGAAGCCGGCGCACTCTCTGCCGTCTCCGCTGAGGGTGCGGCCGTTTTGATCTCTTCTTGTTTGTTATCCTGGGTTGCCACAGATAACTCCTTAAAATATTTATATATAAAGGCGCCCAAAGGCCCGCTGCGCATACAGGCGGCGCGCTTTGCGCCTGATATTCCGAAAACGCGGCGGCATGCGGCCTGGCCGCGCCGCGCGTGTCTGAAAATGAATTATATCGTCACCGCGCCCGCGCATCAATGCGCGCTCGCTCAGCGCGCGAGCGCCCGCGCCGTGATGATCCCCAGCGCGCACAGCAGCAATCCCAGACCGAGGTTTAAAGCAAGGTTGAGGCAAAAGCGCAGCGCTTCACCGCGCAGCAGCAGCGACAGGCTGTCGTTTGTGAACGTGGAGAAAGTCGTAAAGCCGCCTAAGAAGCCCGCGGTGAGCAAAACGCGCAGCTGCGGCGAGGACAGGATCGGCAGGTTCAGCGCAAGCCCGATCAGATAACAGCCGATGGCATTTACCGCCAGGGTGCCCGCAGGAAAGCGCAGCGCCAGGCTCGCCCCGTCCAAAGCCAGGGACAGCAGCACCCGCGACACGGCGCCTAAAGCGCCGCCTGTGGCTGCAAGCAGCAGATTTGTGAGCATAAAAGACGTTCCCTTTGAAAAAACCGCCTGTGATCCTACACTTTAAAGGATCAGAGGGGCTGATCGCACTGATATGATCATGCCTTAATTTATGCGGAGGCTTTTATGAAGATCCTGGTCCAGCGCGTAAGCCGTGCCAAAGTCACCGTTGAGGGCAAAACCTCAGGGGAGATCGGCACAGGCTTTTTGGTTTTTTTAGGCTATGAGCGCACTGACAGCCCGGATATTGCCAAAAAAGCCGTGGACAAGCTCTTAAAGCTGCGCATCTTTGAAGATGCCGAGGGCAAATTAAACCTCAGCCTGCCCCAGTCCCAGGGCGATCTGCTTTTGGTCTCGCAGTTCACGCTGGCGGCCGACACCAGCCGCGGCAACCGCCCCGGCTTTGATCCAGCCATGCCGCCGTCCGAGGCCTCAAAGCTTTACGCCCAAACCGTCGCCTATGCCCGCGAGGTTTTTCCGGGCAAAGTTGAGACCGGGATCTTCGGGGCCGACATGCAAGTTGAGCTCGTAAACGAAGGCCCCTGCACGTTTATACTTGAGTTTTAAAAATTAAAAACCGCCTGATCTGTCGGGCGGCTTTATTACAGAGGAAATCCTGCCATGGCCATGCCACCCCGTTTTAAGCCTTCCTGCCCTCCGGACGCGCACAAAGTGATGCGCGATCCTGAAAACAGCATTCGCGCGGCCCTTGCCGTAAAGATCAGCGACGCCGAACTGCAAAACGGCGCTGACAACATCTGCCAGCTGCTCTCGGCTTTTTCAAAAACCCCGCTGACGCTGTGCTCTGACACCGTGCGGGACGCCATCTTAAAAGCCTCAAAGGATGCCGGGATCACCGCCGCGTTTGTGCAGCTGCAGCCTGACGGCTCCGCCCGCATCTTAGGCGGAGATCTCCTGCATGACAAAAGCTGTCCGGTGTGCGATCTCAGCGCGGATGACGCCATAGCCGACCGCTACCTCGAAGCCCTCGGGCAGGAGCAGATCGTGGTGATCCCCATGGCCGCGATGTACATCCTGCGCTCGGTGGCCACCGTCTACGAGTGGGACCGCCTGTTGGCCGGGCATTTTATCGCCCAGTACCGCGACGCCCGCAAAGGCCTCACGGATGCCGATCGCGCCCTGCTCACCGATGTGCGTTACGGCCGGCAGGAGCCTTTAAAAGTCAAAGAGCTCAGCGCCACGGCTTACGCCTATCTGCGCCTTGAGCGCAAGCTGTTCCTGCAATACCCGGCGCAAGAGGACTGATGATGGAAGACGAAGCGCTGGAACTGGCCAAAAAACTCATAAGCCGCCCTTCCGTTACGCCTGACGATCAGGGCTGCCAGGAGGTTCTCGCTTCCGTCCTGCGCGACGCCGGCTTTAAATGCGAGACGCTCTGCGACGGCGGTCCGGTCACAAACCTGCTCGCGCTGCACGGCAAGGGCCGGCCGTTTTTGCTCTTTTTAGGACACACGGATGTCGTGCCGCCGGGCGATCTCCGCGCCTGGCCGCACCCGCCATTTGAGCCATGCGTGTTCGAGCGCGAAGGCCGCCTGGTGCTCTCAGGCCGCGGCAGCGCCGACATGAAGAGCTCGGACGCGGCCATGGCGCTGGCGCTCGCGGATTTTGTAAAGGCGCACCCTGCTCACAAAGGCACACTGGGGCTCCTGGTGACCTCAAACGAGGAAGGCGACTCCCGGGGCGGCACGCCTTGGGCTGCCTCAGTGCTCAAAGAGCGCGGCCTCATCCCTGACTGCTGCCTTGTGGGTGAGCCTTCTTCGCTTAAAGAGACCGGCGATCAGGTAAAGTGCGGCCGCCGCGGCTCACTTTCAGCGCACATCACCGTGCGCGGCGTGCAGGGGCATGTGGCCTACCCTGAGCGCTGTGACAACGCCGCCCACAAGGCGGCCGCGCTCATGCACGCCATGGCGCAGTGCAAGTGGGATCAGGGCTGCGAGAACTTCCCGCCCACCTCTTTTCAAATCACCTCGGTAAGCTGCGACAGCGGCGCAGAGAACCTGGCGCCCGGGCGCTGCGAGTTTTCCTGCAACTGGCGCTTCTGCCCCGCCTCCTCTCCCGAGAGCCTTAAAAAGACCGTCTTTGATCTCGCAGGATCGAACGGCTGCACCGTTGAAGCGTCCTGGCATTTAAACGGCCTGCCGTTTCAGACCAGTCCCGGGTTCTTTTTGGGAGCCGTGTGCGAGTCTGTGCGCGAGGTTACCGGGCTGACGCCTCGGCTCTCGACCTCAGGCGGCACCTCCGACGGCCGCTTCATCGCCCCGCTGGGCGCCGAGGTCGCCGAATTCGGCCCTTCGGGGGCGACGATCCACAAAGCAGGCGAGTGCGTCGACGCCGCGGCCCCGCAGACGCTGCGCCGCGTCTACCTGCGCATCGCCGGGAAGATCTGCCTTTAAATCCGGGATCCGCCGATGCTGTCTGTGCATTAGCAAGAAAGATTCGGCGGATTTTTTATTTTTTTCTGTTGAAATTAAGACAGTTGCGTTTTAATTCAAAAGTATTGGTATTCCAGCGCGCAAAAGATCAATAAGTTAGCGCGCATTTTCCCCGTCCTCGCCTCAGGCCCGGTGCCGCAATCCCCTGTCAGGGCGCGCTTCGTGCAGCCACGCGCGTTTTTTAAATACCGCCTCTTCCCGCCCCTTTAAGATGCTCTCAGCAATTTTGTTAAGGCCCAAGCCATCGGAGGGCACGCCCCGGACGCGCCATGCAGATCACCAGATTGCAAAGCCTGCTGCTGAGCCGTTACGCCTCAGAGCGCAGAGAGAACGCCCTGCAGCCGGAGACCCTTTGCTCCTTGCGCTGCGAGTTTCCCGCGCTCGCGCTGCTGTGGAGCCAGGCGAGGATCTGCAATCCCCGGGTGCTGGGCGCGCTTTTAAAAGAGCGTCCTGATCTTGCTGGCCGCCTGTGCCAGGCCCTGTTAAATGCGGCCTGGGGCAAAGGCCGCGGCCGGGGCGCGCGCGCCGCGCTCATCTTTGCCGATGCCTGCAATCTGAGCATGCTCTGCCGCAAAGAGAGCGGCTGGTGCGTGCTGCTCGCGCTTGCGAGGGCGGAAGGAAGGCCGTGGCTTGAGCGTGCGCGGGTCCCGGGCGAGGCGGAGGCGCTGCGGGTAAACACGGCGGCGGCGCGCCGCCTTGTCCCTGAGGCGCTGCGCGAGATCCTGCACCTGCTAAAAACCGGCGATGAAGGCTTCGGGTTCAGTCAGGATCTGCCGCGCGCGCTGTGCGACGCGCTTCAGGATCTGCGCGTGCGCCGCATGGCCGCAGGCGATCACCGCCGCTTCATGATTGCTGAAACCTGCGCGCGCGCCGACGCTTTTTTGGCAGCGCTCTCCGGCAGGCCCTGCCGGCAGGCGCTCGCAGGCCTGCCGGTGCATTCGCTGAGGCCGCCGGCGCTTTTTTAAACCGTTTTCCCAATTCATGTGACTTCCCTGTTTGCGCCCCTCGCGGGGCGCTTTTTTTTTAGCGCTTTGGCGGCGTTTATAATAGGGATCTGAACGTTTTCACCTGGGGAGGCCGGCATGAAAAAGCAGTGGTGGCATGGCAAGATCGCCTATCAGATCTATCCGCGTTCCTTCCAGGACAGCAACGGCGACGGCATAGGCGATCTCAAAGGGATCACCTCCAGGCTTGATTACTTAAAAGCTCTCGGCATCGATCTCATCTGGCTCTCCCCTGTCTATGTCTCCCCGGGCGTGGACAACGGCTATGACATCGCCGACTACCGCAATATAGATCCTAAATTTGGCACCATGGAGGATTTTGACGAACTGCTAAAAGGCGTGCATGCGCGCGGCATGCAGCTCATCATGGATCTCGTGGTAAACCACTGCTCCTCGCAGCACCCGCTGTTTAAAAAGGCGCTTGCCGATCCCGAGGGGCCTGAGGCGGCCTGCTTTTATTTTGTAAAAGGCAAAAACGGCCTGCCTCCTGACAACCTGCGCTCCTACTTCGGCGGCAGCGTGTGGGAAAAGGTGCCCGGCCGCGACAATCTTTTCTACCTGCACTACTTTGCCAAAGAGCAGCCTGATTTCAACTGGAACTGCAAAGCGCTGCGCGATCGCGTCTGCGCCATGATGAACTGGTGGCTGGATGAAAAAGGCATAGACGGCTTTCGCATCGACGCCATCATGAACGTCGCCAAAGATCCCGCTTTCCCGGGCCTGCCGCCTGACGCCCTGGGCGACGGAACCTGCTCGGCTGCTGCCATGACGGCCAAAATGGCCTGCAAGGCGCCGCTTATCTTAAAAGATCTGCGCGATCGCACCTACGGTCCGCGCGGCGCCTTCACGGTGGGCGAGGCCTTCGGCTTAAACCCGCAGGTGCTGCCTGACATCTGCGGCGATGACGGCTGTTTCTCCTCGGTCTTTGATTTTACCGTCCGCGAAAACCTTGAAAAAAAGCCCGGCTACTACGCCTGCGAAAAGCCGGACGCCGCGTTCTGGCGCCGGGGCACTTTAAAAGGCCAGGCCCTGTACGCTGACGTCGGCTTTCCTGCTGTGATCACCGAAAACCACGACGAGCCGCGCGCCGTGAGCTTTTACCTGCGCAAAGATCTTGAAGGGCCGCAGGGGGCCAAATGCCTGGCCGCGGCCTTCATGATGCTGCGCGGCATCCCCTTTATCTACCAGGGGCAGGAACTCGGCATGACGAAGACGGAATTTGCCGATCAAAGCGAGTTTCGCGATCTCGTCGCTTTCACCGAATACGAAAAATGCCTCAGCCGCGGCATGACAAAAGCGCAGGCTTTGGAGAGGGTTTCGCTGCACACCCGTGATCAAAGCCGCACCCCGATGCTGTGGGATGACAGCGACACGGCAGGCTTCACCACAGGCACGCCGTGGATCCGTCTCCACCAGGATCACCGCACGCTCAATGTCAAAAAAGAGCTTGCCGATCCCGGTTCCGTGCTCTGCTTTTACAAAAAGCTCATCGCGCTGCGCAAAGATCCGCAATACAGCGAATGCCTCACCTGGGGCCGCACCCTGGCTCTTGACTGCAAAAATGAAGCATGCATGGCCTATGTGCGGCAGAGCGCAAAACAGCGCATCCTCGTGTGCGCCAATTTCTCCGATAAGCCGTGCGCGCTTGCGGCGCAGGGGGAAATCCTGCTTAAAACCGGCGAAACCGCGCTTGAAAACGGCGCGCTCACGGCCGCACCGGGCGCTGCGGCCGTCGTGCTGCTCTCCTGATCACGCGCGCGCGAGCGCGCCGGGGACGAGCTTTCCTGCCTTGAACAGGCCGATCATGGTGCGCGTCAGGCTCAGGCCGCTGCCGTCAGGCAGCTCAGAGCGCTGCGCCCACAGCGCCTCGGAGAGTTCGTCCTCCTGCCTTACAATGCGATCGCTGCCGTCAAGGGTGCAGACAAAGCCCAAAAGCAAATCGGAGTCGGCGCCCCAGGGCTGCGATCCCACATAACGGATGTCGCGCACCTTAAGCCCGACCTCCTCCATGACCTCGCGGCGCACCGTGTCCTCAGGGCTCTCCCCGATCTCACAAAAGCCCGCAATGAGCGCCAGGCCGCGGTAAGGGCGGTCGTGGTAGCGCGTCACCACGATCCTCTCGCCGTCAGTCACAGCAGCGATCACTGCCGGGCAGATCTTAGGGTAAACGACGGCGCCGCACTTTGGGCACTCCAGCGCGCGTTCCTGCGACGAGCGTTCAAGCTCATGGGCGCAGCGCCCGCAGAAGCGGTGATCCTGGTACCACAGGCTCAGCTGCCTTGCCGTGTAAGCGGCAAAGCACAGTTCCTGAGGATTTCCGCCGCGCAGCACCTGGTGGGGCTGCCAGGAGTAAGGAGCGCGTGCTGTAAGCGTGCCCTGCGGCATGAAGATCCCGGTGTCATCCAGGTTTAGCAGATGCCAAAACTCCTGCCGCTGTTGCGCGCTGTCAAGCTCATCAAGACGCGGCAGCCTCACAGCCCCGCCCTCCAAGGCACAGAGGATGAAATTTCCCCGCGCGGCCAGCACCAGGGAATCGGGCGCCGGTTTGCGCTTTGGGCCGTAGCCGATGTCCAGGCGGTGCGGCGCGATATCCTCGAGCATAAACACTCCGTAATTTTCTGTTTTGCAGGGCGGCTTCATAACTGCGCCCGGCCGAATGCTATAAAATCCCGATCATATTATGGAAAGGGATCACCGATGCTGAAATTTATGCGACTTGCGGCGGCGCTTGTGCCTGCCGCGGCGCTCGTCTGCTCTGCCGCGCACGCTTCCGAGCTTAAGGTCAGCGCTTTTACCGAAAAGCGCGGCCCTGAGAACAACCCGATGCTCTGCGCGACGTTCAACGATGATCTCTCCCAGCTCTCCTGGCTCGATCTGCGCAAGTACATCTCCATAGAAGGCGAGGATCTCGACAATTCGCTCTCTCCGCTCTTTTCCTTAAACGGCGACACCGTGTGCGTGCGCGGCCTGAGGTTTGAAACGCCCTACCGCATGACGATCAAAGCCGGGCTCACCGGCAACGGCGGCAAAAGCCTTTCGCAGGACCAGACCTACGAGATCACCACCATGCCTGAGGAGCAACGGCTCTCGCTGAAATTCGCCCCGGGTGACGTTGCGGATCTCAGCTACCGCAGCGTCCTCTTTGAATCGGTGAACCTCCAGCAGGTGCGCCTGACAGCCGTACGCGTTCCGCTCTCGCGAGTAAGGCGCATCGTGCCGTTCTCCCATTCAGGCCCGGCCATCGGCGTGAACAACGCCGCGGAGCTTTTAAAAGGCGGCTACGTAAAAGGCCAAAGCCTCATCGCCGGCTCGCGGTTCAACCGTCACAGCCGCCTGTCAGGCGAATACCTGCTCAGCACCGGCAAAGCCCCGGAAACCGCCGTCATGATCGTGGCCAGCGATCCGCTTTTATCCTTTGATCAGGCAGCCGAGATCGCCGCAGGGGGCAATGACAATGTCATCTGGGGCGCTGTCATCGACCGCCACACCTCGATGCAGGCGCAGATCTTCAAGACCGGGGAGACACTGCTCGTCAGCGTGCACTCCGCCCTGTCAGCCGCCCCTGAGAGGCGGGCGCGCGTTTCGGTGCTTAACGATGACGGCAAAGAACTGGCTACCGGTCTTACCGCGGAGAACGGCATCGCGAGCCTGCACGGGGATTTTAAAAGCGGCCTGCGCGTCCGGGTGCTCTCAGGCCACGGCCCTGACAGTCTCACGGAGCTCATCCCCGCTGACAGCTTCCGGCGCGGGGTGTGCAGCACCAATCCTTCATCCTGCCCGGACACGGTAAACGCCTTCACCGACCGCCAGATCTACTCGCCTGGCGAGAGCGTGAATTACCTGGCGCTGGTGCGCTCCCCGGATCTGCGCGCCGGAGGCGGCAGCCGCTATTACCTCGACGTGATCACGCCTGAAGGCGGCGTCTACCGCACTTTAAAGCTTGAGGATCAGGGCGGACACGCCTTCTGCGGTGAATTCAAACTGCCGCCGCTGCTGCTCTCCGGCACCTGGCGCCTGCGGCTTTCTGATGTATTCGGCAAAGAAGTCTCGCTCACCTCAGTGAGGGTGCGCAACCCCGAGGATCACCTCTACTCAGTGCTTCCGGGGACGGAAGGCCCGGTATCAGGCGGCAGCGCCGCTCAGACGCGGCGCCGCAGCCTGCACCCGTTCCCTGAATACCCCGAGTACTTTGTGGGGTCCCAGGCTTTTCGCTATGAGCTGGAATTAAACCCCTCTGAGGGCATAGACCGGCCCCATCAGGAAAACTCGCTCATCAACCCGCTTGAGCGTATCCAGGATCCGGATCTGCAGGCGGTGAATGTCTGCGGCATCGCCGAAACCGTCTGGAAAGGCGAGAATGCGCTGAGCATCAGGCTGTTCAACGCCAAAGGCAGCCCGTTATCCGGGCGCGCCTGGTTCACCATTTACCGCATAGAGCGAGCCCCGGCCTACATGCACACGACGGACGGCTGGAAATTCGTCATGAAACGCAGTTTCTCAAGGCTCATGCAGGGCATGCTCAGCATCAGCCGCGACCGTCTTGAAAGCGGCATGGTCCCCTTCCCGCCTGAGCCCGGCGAATACCTGATCCAGGCCTCAACCGTGGACGGTTTTCGCACTTCGCTCATGTTCATGCGCGATTCAGGGCGCGTCTCCTACACCGCTGATCACCTCTATTTAAAGGCAGACAAACTCCGCCGCGTCGGCGAAAACGCCGTCATCAGCTTTGAAAGCCCTAAAGCCGGACGCGGCGAGATCATCATCGACTCGGCCTCAGGGCGCCAGATCCTGCCGCTTGAGGCTCGGGAGGGGCACAACTTTTTCACCATCCCGGTAACCAAAGGGCTGGGCAAGGATGTCAGAGTCAGGATCCAGCTCTTTTACCTCAATGCGCAGATCCGCCAGTCCCAGGTCATGGCCTGCGGCCAGACGCAGTTTCAGGTAAGCCGCCCGGACGCTGTGATGCTGCCGCGCCTTGAGATCGCCGACGATTCCGGCACGACCCCGGGCTCCTACCTCAAGGTGGCTGTCAAATCGCTAAGCGGCAGCGAGCAGCGCTACCAGCTCACGGCTGTGAGCGTGCCCTACGCCTACCGCGATCAGTCCTCGCTCGATCTCTTCACTGACGATCAGCTTGATTTTGACGCGATCAAAACCTTTTACTCCAGCCCGGTGCTCACCCCGCGCAAAGACGGCTCAAGCGTCAGGATCCCGCTGCAGCACCGCGATCAGCGCGTCCGCATCATCCTCAGGGCCTGGAGCGACGAGAGCACCGGCTTTGCCAATCGCAGCGTCGACATCAGCTACCCTCAGAACCTGGTGGCCGATTTGCCTGAGGCGCTGCACACCGGCGACGTGCTGCTGCCTGACATCGTCATGACAAACAACGTCTCAAGCGGAGATTTTGCGCTCGATGTCAGCTGTGCGGGCACAGTGCGCTGCGGCTTAAAGCGCAGCGTCTCGCTGCTGCGCGGCGACACCGCCTATGTGTCAGTGCCGATCACCGCCTTAAAGCGCGGCAGCGGCCAGGTGAAGATCTCGCTTGCCGGCAAAGACGGCAACACCTCGCTCGTGCGCCGCATCCAGGTCAGCGATCCCTGGGATCCGCGCCTGTTTACGCGGAGCTTGCGTTTAAAGCCCGGCGAAAAGCTTGAATTCATGCCGCTTGCCGATCTCAGCGAGAGCTCGGTGCGCTCCGTGGAATGCGGAACCATGCCCTATGTGAACACCGGAGTGTACAACCGGGTACTGCTGGACAAAGACTCGCTGAGCCTGCAGGACCGCCTGGCGATCGCCATCGCGCTCATGAACGGGAATTACGAACTGCTAAGCGCCCACCGCGGCCCGGACGCCGCCCAGACCAATGCTCCGGGGGGTCTCACTGTCGAGGAGCTGCGTTCGCTGATCCAAAGGCGCCTTGACATCATCGCCTCTTTTATCCGCGCTGACGGCTCCGTCGCCGATGAAGGGCCGCTCGGCACAGAACCGGTGCCAGCAGTCTGCTATGCTCAGGTATGCTTTGAAACAGCCAAAGAGCTCGGCTTTGAGGTAAGCGAAAAACAGCTTGCGGCCTTGCAAAAACGCACCCGGGCCTATATAAACGATCCGCTCATTCCCGCTCCGGTCAAAGCGCTCGCGCTCTCAGGAAGCCATGCGCGCTATCAAAGCCAGGAGGATATCGAGACCGCCATCGGCTTTGTGGAAAAACACGAAATAAAATCCCCGGCCGTGCTGGCGCTTACGGCCGCGGCGCTGGTACGTTCAGGCATATCCGATGTCGGCTACCGGGCGCTGCATGAGGCCTCAGACGCCCTCTCGCGGATGCTCGAGCTCAGGAAGCGGCTGCGCAACCCCAATGCCTGGCCTGAAACCTACTCATACTTAAGAGAGCTCAACTCGTTCCGCGAGCTCCCCGAGGAGACGGTGCAGCATTCGGCGGCGGCCGTGCTCGCCGCCGCCGCGGCGTTTGGGACCGGCGATCTGCGGATCCTCCGCCCGGCGCTTACGGCGCTTGCCGAAAGCTCGTTTACCGAAAAGACCCAGCCTCTGGCGCTGGGAGCGCTGCTCTCCCAGCACCTGATGGTGCCTGAAGGCGATCGCCGCGAGGTGCTGCCCTTCCCGGAAAACGGCAGCAGGACGGTGCTGGAGAACCCCACCGCCAGGCCCCGCTACTGCACGGCCTCAGTCTACGGCATCGACACGGAACGCCCGCAAAACTCCGATGGCCAGCCTTTGGACATTAAAATCAGCTGGTATGCCCAAAACCGGGAGCTCTCAGGGACGCCTAAAGTGCTCAGAAGCGGCGATGAGGTGCTCATGATCCTGGAGTGCTCGCGGCGCACCCCCGGCACCTCGCCTTTGACCTTTACCGCAGGCAGCATCCCGGGGCTGGAATTCGTGCGCTTTGCCGAAGGCCTGGAACCGCAGTACCCGCGCACCCCTTCTTTCATCAAGATAGAACGCTTCCGCAACAGCGAACACGGCATGATCTTCAACGCCGGGAGCTACCGCTCCAAGAGCTTCTGCATCGGCGTCATCATGCGCGCCACGCGCCGCGGCACGTTCACAGTGCCCGCGGTGTCCGCCGTTGAGGATTACGGCTCAGGCCACAGCGTCTTCTACAGTGACGAGGCCTCGGTCAAAGTCGAATAAGCGTGCCGAAAAAAAAGAGGGCGGCCGGTGGCCGCCCTCTTTTTTCAAAACGGAATCAAACCGCGCCTGAGGCCTTGAAATAGGTGGTGGAGGCGTTGTGGAACACGGCGTCAAAGCCGCTGCTCTCCAGCGCGCTTACCACCTCGCCCACGCTGCGGCTGTCGTTGACTGTCCACTGTTCGAGGGCCTTGCCTTTGTGGGCGTAGCCCCCGGGCTCTGTGGAAGATCCCGCCGACACCGCGGTGATCCCCAGAGGGATGATGAGATCGCGGAACTCCGCGCTCTCGCGGGTGGAGATCGCCAGATCGAGTTCGTTGTCGAAGATCCTGAAGGCGCAGATAAACTGCACGAGCTTGGCATCCGACACCGGGGAAGTGGGCTGGAAGCCGCCGGCCGCCGGGCGCATGCGCGGGAAGGAGACGGACAGCGCGGTCTTCCAGTAATGCTCGCGCATATATAAAAGGTGCAGAGCCACAGCGCACAGATCAACGCGCCAGTCATACAGGCCCAAAAGCGCGCCCACGCCGACTTTGTCGATGCCGGCGCGGCCTAAGCGATCCGGCGTCTCCATGCGCCAGCGCATGTCGGCTTTTTTGCCGCCTAAGTGGACTTTTTTGTAAAAGCCCGGGTGGTAGGTCTCCTGGTAGACGGACACCGCATCAAGGCCCAGAGTCTTGAGCTCGGCGTAATCCTCCTCGAAGAGCGGCTGCACTTCCATCTGCAAGTAGGCCGCGTAATCCTTGACCACGGGCAGCACCTGCCTGAAATAGTCCATGCCGCCGCGGCGATCATTCTCGCCTGAGACGAGCAGGATGTTCTGGTAGCCCATCTTCGCGATGGCTTCGCACTCGTCGCGGATCTCGTCTATGGTGAGCACGACGCGTTTGAATTTGTTCAACGCCGAGAAGCCGCAGTAGGCGCACTTGTTGTTGCACAGGTTCGTCAGGTACAGCGGCAGATACATGTTCACGCAGTGGCCGAAACGGCGGCGGGTGATCTGCTCTGACATGCGCGTCATGACGTTCAGATAATGGCGGCGCGCGTTCTCCGAGATCAGCGCCGCGAAGTCCTCAACGGTTTTTTTGCCGTTTTTGGCCAGAGCGCGCTCGACGTCGGCGTCGGTGCGGCTGTCGACGAGATCGCGGAACTTATCGACGTCAAGCTTTGAGATCTCATCGTAAAAGCTCATTTCATGGCCTCCTTTAAGAAAGCCTCCATAGGCGAGGTGGGGACTGCGGTCTCATTGCGCCCGGCCAGCCCTGCCTCGTAGCCCGCGCGCCCGGCTTCCTGGGCGGCGCGGAACGCGCCTGCCATGGCCACAGGATCGCCTGAGGCGGCGATCGCCGTGTTGACCATCACGGCGTCGGCGCCCAGTTCCAGGGCGCGGCAGGCGTCAGAGGGCGATCCGATCCCGGCGTCGACGACGACCGGCACACGGGCGTTCTCGATGATGATCTTAAGCATGGGCAGCGTCTCGAGGCCTCGGGCCGAGCCGATGGGCGCTCCCAGCGGCATGACCGCGGCGCAGCCGAGCTCCTCAAGCAGCCTTGCCAGAACCGGATCGGCCTGGATGTACGGGAAGACCTTAAAGCCCTCGGAGCACAGCTGCTTGCAGGCGTTGTAAGTCTCAACCGGATCGGGCAGCAGATAACGCACGTCCGGGTGGATCTCCACTTTGATCCAGTCCGTGCCCAAAGCCTCGCGGGCCAGGCGGGCGGCGAACACCGCCTCTTTGGCGTTCTTGGCGCCAGAGGTGTTCGGCATAAACGTCACGCCCAGATCTTTTAAGGGTTTGACGATCTCATCTGAATGGCGCTCGGCGTCGACGCGCTTTACGGCCATGGTGGCTATCTGCGCCCCGGAGGCCTTGCAGGCCTGCGCCAGCTGCTCCCCTGATGAATACTTGCCGGTGCCGATGATCAGGCGGTTGTCAAATTCCCTGCCTGCGAGCTTTAATTTTTCTGTCATGCTGTCAGCCTCCTGCGACCAGATTGAAGACATCTATGCTCATGCCTTCCTTTAATTTGAAACTCCCCCATTCCTTTTTGGGGACCACGTCGCCGTCGCAGGCCGCGGCCGAACCCTCGGCCTTGATCCCCTTGGCGGTGATGAAATCCAATAAAGTGGTGTTATCCGCGGCCTCATCCTCTTTGCCGTTAAACGTCACGCGCATGTTATAAATCCTTGCAAGTTTAAAATTAATTCCCAAAGCTTCCTGAGCAGTCCGGGCATTGCGGATCCCGGTGCAGCGCGAAACTGCGGATCTTCTGGTTTTTGAGATCGTAAAGCCACACCCGCCCGAAAACGTCCTCTCCTGCAAAATAGCGCAGCGCCAAGGTTGCGGCCGCGCAGGACATGGCTCCGGCGTAGGGGCCGGTGATCCCGCGGAACACCGGCGCGGCGTCTGCGCCTGCCAGGCAGGCGTAGCAGCCGTGCCTGGCCGCGGATTTACGATCTGAAAATTTAAACGCGGCGAGCATGCCTTCGGAGGCGGCCACGGAGCAGTGGATAAAATCGGTTCGGCTGCGGGCGCACATCCTGTTTATGAGCAGCCTGGTCGCCACGTTGTCAGAGAGATCCATTACGAGATCCGCCCCTTGCGCGAAATCCGCGAAATTGTCCTCGCTGACGCGCCCGAAAGTGCGCACCTGCACCCGGCTGTCGAGCCTCTCAAGCTCGCGTTTGGCGCACGCGCTCTTGGAGGCGCCGATGTCGGCCTCGCTAAACAGCACCTGGCGGTGCAAATTCGAATCCTCGATGACATCGTCATCGGCGATCGTCAGGTGCAGCAGCCCGGCGCCTGTTAGCATGCGGCAGCACAGGCCGCCCAGCCCGCCCGTGCCGACCACGGCCACGCGCTTTTGCGCGAGGATCTCGTCCAAATGCTCAAATTCCTTTATAAGGCGCTGCCTTGCGTATCTCATAAGGCCTCCTTATTCATCGCCGCCTGAGCCGATGCGCCTGAGCCAGCGCGCGGCTGCGGCCTCAGGATCCGCGGCTTTGGTCAGGGCGCTGACGAGCGCGACAGAGCCGACGCCGCTTTCAATGACGCCGTCGCAGTTGTCCTCGCTGATGCCGCCGATGGCGACGAGCGGCACCTGGCCGCCCACGAGCGCGACCTGCTCGCGCAAATGCGCCGCGCCCTGGGGGCGCGAGGGCATGGCCTTGGTGTTCGTCGGGAAGATGTGGCCCAAGGCGATATAAGAGGGGTTTAACTGCAGCGCTTTCATAAGCTCATAAGGGCCGTGCGTCGACACGCCCAGCCTCAGTCCCGAGCGGCGGATGTATTCGAGATCGGCCGTGCGCAGATCTTCCATGCCCAGGTGCACACCGTATGCGCCGGCTTTGACGGCCAGCTCATACCAGTCATCTACAAAGAGCCTGGCGCGCGCGGCGCGGCAGAATGACACGGCCTTGCAGATCTTTTCAAAAAGTTTGGGATCGTCAGGATCCTTGATGCGCAGCTGGATGGTGCGCACCCCGGCCGCGGTGAGCCTTGCCACCCATTCAGGGGAGTCGACCACCGGGTAAAGCCCCAGTCTCAGGCCGCAGCGGCGGAACGGCCCGCCAAAATCCGGGAAGCCGAACTCGCGCACCCGCGGCGCGTAAGCGAGGCTGTGCGGCATGCCGTGGTGCCCCACCGGCGGGCGATCCTCGCCCTGGCGCATTAAGTCCGGGGCGCTGATGCCCTCGAAGACATAGGCTTTGGCGAGCACAGCCGCGTCCTGCGGCGCGTAGCCGCGCGCGAGCAGCGCGGCGATGGCCGACGAGAAGGCGCAGCCGCCGCCGTGGGCGCCGTCGCCGCGCAGCTTGGGCAGTTCCATCTCAAAGCTCAGCGCAGGCGAGACAAAGGTGTCGACCGCCCTTGAGGCCTTGATATTGTGGCCGCCCTTGATGATCACGGCTTTGGCGCCCTGCTCCAGGAACACCCGGCCGAGTTCCGCCGGGCCTTCAATGTCATAGCGCGCCTCATCCCAGCCTGCAAGTTCCATGGCCTCGCTGATGTTGGGCGTGAAGACGTCGGTGACGGCGAGGATGCGTTTTAACTGCGCTTTGAGATCGGCGCTGCCCAGTTTCCCGGCCGTGGCCGTGAGCACCGGATCCCAGACGACCGGCGCGTGCTCAAGCGGGCCTTCGAGGCAGTCTAAGATCTTGCAGAGTATGTCCCTGGAGGAGACAAAACCGACTTTGACGGCGCGGATCGCCGGCCAGTCGCTGACGGCGAGCTTCAGCGTCGTCTCAAACATGTCGGCCGGCACGTCCTCGACGCCGGCGACGCGGTGCAGCGACTGCGCCGTCAGCGCGGTCGTGCACGGCAGCGGCCAGCCGCCGTTGTCGTGCACGCTGATCACGTCTGCGGTGATCCCGGCGCCGCCGCCTGAGTCAACGGCCGCAAGGATGAGCACGGGCGGCCGCTGCGGGTGAGCGAGCCGGAGTTCATCAAGCAGCGCGCGGCTTACCGGCCCCGTGCTCTTAAAGCTGATTTTGTCTTCTTTTTTCTTATCCAAGGTTTTCATCCTTCAGGGGCAAAGCGCCCTGGCCTTAGTGCGAGTATTTTTGCGTGAGTTCGCGGTTGAGCCTTATCGGGCAGAAGCGCGGGCCGCACATCGAGCAGAAAGCCGCGGTGTGCGAGCAGTTCTCCGGCATCCTCGAGCGCCAGACCTCACAGGCATGCATGGGATCAAGCGAGAGCGTGAACTGGTCAAACCAGCGAAATTCGGCGCGGGCGCGGGCCATGGCGTCATCGCGCGCGCGGGCTCCGGGGAGCCCTTTTGCCAGATCGGCCGCGTGCGCTGCCAGGCGGTAGGTGATGAGGCCTTCCTTGACATCATCCTCCTCAGGCAGCGCCAGGTGCTCAGAAGGCGTCACGTAGCAGAGCATGGCCGCGCCGTACGCGGCGATGGCCGTGCCGCCTATGGCCGAGGTGATGTGGTCATAGCCCGGGGCGATGTCGGTGACGAGCGGTCCTAAAGTGTAAAAAGGCGCCCGGTCGCAGAGGATCTCCTCCAGGCGCTCGTTTTCCTCGACGCGGTTAAACGGCACATGGCCCGGACCTTCGACAAAGGCCTGGACGCCCGCCTTGCGGCAGCGCTCTATGAGTTTTCCGATATTAGCGAGCTCGCCGTACTGGGCCTTGTCGCAGGCGTCGGCGATGCAGCCTGGCCTGAGGCCGTCGCCTAAAGAGAGCGCCACGTCATAGTCATGGCAGATCTCCAAAAGCTCGTCAAAATGCTCCCAGGCGAGGTTTTCCTCGCCGCGGCGCATCATGGCCGCGGCCATGACCGAACCGCCGCGGGAGACGATGCCCAGGCTGCGCGAAGCCGCATATGGCAGCAGATCTGCGGTAAGGCCGGCGTGGATCGTGAAATAGTCGACGCCCTGGCGGGCCTGGGAGATGACGGTGTCGCGGAAGAGTTCCCAGGTGAGGTTGTCAATTTTGCCCTCGGCGCGATCGAGGGCCTCATAGGCGGGCACGGTGCCCAGCGGCACCGGCGAGGCGCGCAGCATCGCGTTGCGCAGCCCGGTAAGATCTTCTATGCCCGTTGAGAGATCCATGACGGTGTCCGCCCCGTGGCGCAACGCCAGGCGCAGCTTTTTAAGCTCTTCGGAAAAACCTGAGGACACGGAGGAGGCGCCGATGTTGGCGTTGACCTTGCACGAAAAACGCGAGCCGATGATCATAGGCTCGCATTCAGGGTGGTTGGCGTTGCACGGCAGCGCCGCATGCCCTGAGGCAAGCTCCTGCATAACCGTCTGCGGGGTGAACGCCATGTCCGGGCCGTTTTTGCCGCTCTCGCGGATGGCGACATACTCCATCTGCGGCGTGATCGTGCCCTCCCGGGCGTACTCAAGTTGGGTCTTTTTGCAGCGCCTGACCTCGCCTGAAGGCTCTGAGGTGCCAAAGCGCTTGCCGATCTTCGGCAGCGCGCCTTGAATGTTTTGCGGGCCGCTTACGGCGTTTACGAGGATCTTCTCGCCGTTTGAGAGGTTTAATTCATCAAAAGGGACTTCAACGCCGTCGCGCTCACCGCGAATGCTGACCCGCCTGATGTCCGGGCGGTAGGTTTTGGGATCGGCTGCGGGGGAATTCTGGGACATTCCGGCATCTCCTGGCTGTTTGTTGCTTTGCCAATGTCTGTTTTCTGTTTACAGCATGCCGGAACCTTGTTGCCTACGCAGGTGTTGTCCTGATCAGGTCATTGCGGATTCTGCAGCGCAGTCTCAGCCTTAAAAGGCACTCCGACAAGCAAAGTGATTATCCGCCCGGGAGCCTTGGATGGCAAGCGCCTTCAAAGGCCTTTTTATCGTTTCCATTCACGATTTTCGCAAGAGCGTCTAAATCCTGCTTGTACGCGTGTGCAAAATGTCAGAAAATTATAGTAATGGCCGATGTCAACACACATCAGCCATGTTGCTCAGATCAACAGGCATTTATTATAAAAATGGTGTCCCTGAAAGCTTTTTGGCGCAAAAAGCCCTTGCACGGCCTGAGGATATTTTTGTGCACTGCGGCCGCACTGACCGCAGCGGGGATCATCTGTGCCGCCTCGGGATCTTCCGTGCCCTGGCCCACTGCCGAGGACTATGCCCAAGATTTAGGGCTGGCGCGCGGCGGGAAACCCAGCGGAGCGCCTGCGAGCATCAGCGACGTCAGCAACAGCAAAGTCAGGATCGGGCTTATAGACACGGCAGGCACAGTGGACGCGCGCCAGCGCCTGCCGCTTGAGACCTACTTAAGCGAATTCTTAACCGAGATCTCCCGCAACACCCTGTGGTCCTACAGCATCATTTACGTAAGCCGCGATGAAGGCTACCAGATGCTCAAAAACGGGGAGATCGATCTTTTAGGCCCCGTTTACCCTTCAAAGCGCGATCTCTCAGAATACTCCGTTACCGTGCCGGGAACCGGCTACTCTATGCTCAGCCTGTACGCTCTCTCCTCGCGCCAGGATCTCAATATCTATGACGCCTCGACCATGAACGGGCTGAAGGTAGGCTGCATCTGGCGCGATGAGAACCTTTTAGGGGAACTTGGGCATTACAGCGAAGCCAACGGCTGGAACTTCACTTTCGCCCCCTACCCTGACTACCAGACGCTCACGGCGGCGCTGCGCAGCGGCGAAGTCGACGCCATCGTCGACGACGGCACACACCTCATGCCTTTTTTCTCGCGCCGCGTCGACGTCATCGAACCCGTGCCCGCGTCGCTTTTGGCCTTAAAGAGCGCCTCGGGGCTCACTGCCAGAGTTAACGCCGCTGTCTACCGCACCCGCATTACCAATCCTAATTTCGTCTCGTGGCTGCTCATGCGCTATGTCGACAAGGCCACGACCTCCTCGGCGCGCTATACCGAGGCCGAGAACTCCTACCTGCGCCGCGCCGGGCCTTTGCGGGCAATGTTCATCGGCGACAGCGCGCCCTTTGCCGTGCAAAACAAACAAGAGTTCAAGGGTCTGCTTCCCGACATCTTAAACGCGCTGAACGTCAGTTCCGGACTGAAGTTTGAAATAGAGCATGTGCCGGATTTTGCCAGGATGCGCGGCATCAGCGGCGATCAGACCTCCGTGTATTTTGACGTGCTCTCTGACATCTCGCATGTGCCCCGGGACACCCGCACCACCTCTGTGGTGCATACTTTGAATTTCAGCCTTGTGAGCGTCTCCGGGCGGGCTCTGCCCAGTTTCCCCGTCGTGGCCGTGCCGCGCTATTTCCACAGCCTGGGCGATTACATCTCCAAAAACCAGCCGCTGTGGAAAGTGCTGTCGCTGCCTGACGAAAAGCTGGGATACATCGATGTCTGCGAAGGCAAGGCCGACGCCGTGCTCGTGCCGCGCTTTGACCTGCAAGAGTACAAGCTGCTTACCGAATACCCAAAGCCTTTAGCCCCGGGCCCTCAGGAAGTGCAGGTGCCGCTGAGGCTCTTTGTCACCGGTCCTGACGCGTACCTCGCCGGCGAAACCCTCGATGTTGCCATCCGCAAACTCAGCCAGGAATCGCTGTTTCGCAGCGAATACTCCCGCGGCGAGCCGGACTATTCAGTGCGCTACTTCCTAAGCCGCCACGTCGTGCCGGCTCTGGGGGTGCTCTTTGCGGTGCTCGTCATCATCGGCGCTGCGGTGTTCACGCTGCACTCAAGCCGTATGCAGGCGCGCCAGAACCGCGTGCTCACTGCCAAGAACAACGAACTCAGGCGCATCATCTCCGAGGCCCGCGAGCTTAAAGCCTCGCGCGACAGCTACCGCATCGAAGCCGTGCAGGACGTGCTCACCGGGATGCTCAACAAGCGCGGTCTCATCTCCGAGGCCGAGCGCCGCTTTAAGACCACCGCCCCGCACCAGACGGACGCGCTTTTGGTCATGGACATGGACGCCTTCAAGTCCATAAACGACACCATGGGGCATCAGACGGGCGATCTGGCGCTGCAGCGCGCCGCCGCCGTGATCCGCAAAGTCTGCCATCCCGAGGATCTGACCGCGAGGTTCGGCGGCGACGAGTTCGTGATCTGCACGCAGTGCCTGTCGTCCAAGAATGAAATCTTCCACCTGGCCCAAAAGATCCAGCGCGGCCTGAGCGACTGCATGGCCGATCACGGGATCAAGACCGTCACCGCCAGCATCGGCGCAGCGTTAAGACCCCAGGACGGCTCAGGCTACGACGAGCTCTTCAAAACGGCCGATGCCTCGCTCTACCTCGTAAAGCAGGCAGGCGGCAACGGCGTGAGCCTCTCAAAAGGCAGCGTGGCTCCGGGGCCGGTGCGCACACCGCCGAGGCCTGACAGATAATTTTCGTGAAAATAAACAGGCGGCCGGGATTTTAACCCGGCCGCCTGTTTTTTGCGCCTGCTCAGCGGCGCTTTAGGATCTCGTTGACCCGCGTCAGATCCGCCCGCGTGTCCACGCCGGTCTCAGGAGGGTTCTCCGTCACGCCCACAGCGATCTTAAAGCCGTTGTACATCAGCCTTAACTGCTCGAGGCTCTCGCACTTTTCCACCTCGGCCTGCGGGCGCGAGGTATAGTCGAGCACCGTGCCGGCGCGGTAGGCGTAGATGCCGATGTGGTGGTAGTGCGGATAGCGCAGCTCCGTGACCTGATCTGACGAGAAATTTCCGCGCTCAAAGGGGATCGGGGCGCGGCTGAAGTACAGCGCAATGCCGTTACGGTCGAAAACTACCTTCACGCAGTTGGGATCAAAGACGTCGTCTATATTGGTGATCGTGGCGCAGAGCGTGGACATGTCAGCCTTCGAAGTGCTCAAAAGCCGCGCCACCTGATCTATATGGGCGGGGTTGATGAGCGGCTCGTCGCCCTGCACGTTCACCACGACGGTGTCAGCGGGAATGTGCAACAGCCCGATCATCTGGGCGATGCGATCCGTACCGCACTTACAGGCCTTTGAGGTCATGCACACCTCAGCCTTGCAGCCCTCAAGCGCCGCACTGACGCGTTCATCGTCCACGCAGGCGATGACGCGGGAGGCGCCTGATTTTAAAGCCTGATCGCAGACGCGGCGGATCATCGGGGTGCCGCCGATATCAGCAAGCGGCTTGCCCGGGAGCCTGGTAGATGCGTAACGCGCCGGAATGGCGACGATGTAGTCTGTCATTTTCTCTTTACCTCTGCGCTGTTTTGCGCGCGTTTGCGGCGGTGTTCCTCGGCGCGCTTGGACACCGAGCTTTTCGCGTCGCGGATGCGCGCGAGCACGGTGTTATAAAAATTGTCGTTAAGCCTGGCGTCAACATCGACGCAGAACAGGTTGCCGCCTTTGAGATCCTGGTATTTTACTGCGTCCTTGCACGTCATCACCACCGGCAGTTCCTCGGCGGCTTTGAGCAGTCTGCGCTCATCGACGCGGCCGTGATCGCCTGCGCGCAGCGTCTTTTGCACGTTAAGCCCCAGATCCCTTAGTGTGGCGAAAAAGCGCCCGGGGTTGCCTATGCCAGCAAGCGCGCACACGGCGGTGCCGCGCTGCAGCGTCCGCCCTTTTTCGCCGTCCAGCGCCTCGGGGGCCCTGGGCACGAGCGTCATGCTGTAGCCGCCGACCCTGACAGCGCCGGCGCCGTTATAGACGATCGCGTCAACCGTGCCGGCGCGCCAGATCCCTTCGCGCAACGGACCGCAGGGCAACAGATGGCCGTTACCGTACTGCCTGACGGCATCAACCACCAAAATCTCGCAGTCGCGCCTTAGCGCGTAATGCTGCATGCCGTCGTCGCAGACGACGACATCGCAGCCGAGTTCGGCGAGCGCGAAAGCGCCGCGCACCCTGTCGGGATCTACAGCGACTAACGCCAGCTCGCCCACCTTGCGCTTTAAGAGCAGCGGTTCGTCGCCGCACTCTGCGGGATCGGAATTCTCATGGACAATGAAAGGATAGGAAGGCGCCTTGCCCCGGTAGCCGCGGGAGATGAGCCCCGGATGAAATCCTTTTTCGGAAAGTTTCTTTAACAGCGCCGCGCACAGCGGGGTCTTGCCGCTGCCGCCTGCGGTGATCCCGCCTACGATCACGACCGGAACCTCAGGGGCGTCTGATTTCAGGCGCCCGCCGGCGTACAGGGTGCGCCGCGCCGCGCTCACCGCCCCGAAGATCCAGGACAGCGGCAACAGCGGCAGGTGCAGCGCGCAGCCTGCCAGCGTTTTGCGGCCGTACCACAGCCTGTCAACAGCACTCATGGCGCTCCTTAAGCATTAACTGAGATGTCACAAATGCCCCTATCTTACCGCACGAGACCTGATTTGCTAAGCAAACTTGCCGCGGAGCAGGCGCCATGATGCGTTAGAATGTGTCTACCGTGTAAATGGAGAGTTTCATGCAAGGCAGCTTCGAATTCGATGATTTTCTGGCAGTGCGCGACAGCGTCCAGAGCCTTTTGAGCAAGACCCGCAGGGATCTGCACCAGCTGGCTGAAAGCGCCTTTGGCGAATGGAACACCTTTGACTACCTGGTGCGCCGTCTGGCCGCGCTCCCGGGCCGCTTTGAATACCTCACGGACGAGCAGGCCGGCCGCCATGCCGAGCTTTTGGACAAGGACGTGCGCCTGCACGGCTCAGAACAGGTTCCGCAGGCGCCGCTGCCCTGTTTTAAGTACACGCTGACGCTGCGCGAGGGACCTGGGGTTGAAGCCTGCCTGCGCTGCGATCTCGACGCGCTGCCGTTGACCGAGAGCGGCGATCCCTCAAGGCTGCCGGTGCGCGAGGGCTTTGTCTCGCACAACGGCTGCGCGCACGCCTGCGCCCATGACGGCCACATGGCCGTGGCGCTGACGCTCATCGACACGCTGGCCCGCCACGGCGAGCTGCTTACCGACACCTCAATCTCCAAGGTCTCTTTTATATTTGAGCCCGCCGAGGAAGGCTGCCGCGGCGCCGCTTTCGTCACCGCCTCGGATTTTTTGCAGGACGTGGACGAGCTCTACTGCTTCCATCTGGGCATGGGGCTTAAGTCCGGCCTCGTCAGCCCCTCGCCTGAGGGCTTCCTCAACACCGAGAAGTTCTCGCTGTGCTTTCGCGGCAAAAGCGCCCACGCCGGGCATCCTGAGCTCGGGGTTAACGCCTTAAAGCCTTTAGCCGCGTTTATGAACGAAGCGCTCAAATTCCCGGATCCCGCACACGGGACTTTTCTCAACATCGCTGCTGTGAATGTGCCGGGGCCGGTGAACGCGATCCCGGCGCTTGCCTGCCTCAAAGGCGAGATCCGCGCCGCCAAGCGCGAGGATCTCAGCCTCATGCACTCAAAGATCATGGAGCTTCTGGCCGGAGCCGGCACTCAAAACTGCGATGAGCTCTCAGAAGACGAGTTCATGAAGGCCGAAGTCGGGGATCGCCCGCTCTCGCGCTTTGCGCTGCGCGGGCGCGCCTGCGACATCCGTCAGGACCGCGAACTCACCGGGCTCATCCTGCGCGCCGCCCACTCGCTAAATCTCAAGACCGTGCCGTTCTCGTTCTCGGCCTCAGAAGATGCCTCGCTGCTCATTGAGGCTTTGCAGCAGCGCGGGGGCAAGGGCTGCTATTTTGTGGTGGGCGCCGATATCACCGCCCCGCACCACAGCCCGGACTTTGACTTTGATGAGAAGTCCATGGCCGATGCCTACTACGTCATCCTAAAGGCGCTGTGCTCGCATTTTTAATTTGTCCGCAGCTCCCTCACATGCGGTATTTGCAGTGATCGACGCAGCGGGCGCGCCAGTCCGAAAACTCCCTGGTCTTAAGCTCTGAGGGCAGGAAATAAGGCCCGTCCTCAGAGGCCAGAGCCTCTTTGAGCTGTTGCGCCTGGGAAGGCGTAAGGTGACGATCGTTCGAGTGCACAAAATGCGCGCCCAGCCCGACTTTCAAAAAACGATCGTCCACGGCCGCATATGCGGTGATCTCGCTGTGGCGGTCGAGGTACTCCAAAATCTCCACCGTGCGCAGATCGAGCCTTGCCGGCCTGGAAAGTCCCTCTCTTTTGATCTCAGGGAAGATCCGGCTGAGCCCATCCCACAACGCCGCCCGGCAGTCATCCCACTGTTCGTGCATCTCCATCTGCTCTTCGAAAGGATAATAAGCCCCATAATCAGGATTCATGGGATCACAGTAGATCATGCCGTAAAAGTATTTGCCCAGTCCCTGCAGATCCGGCAGCGCCTGGCATTCATCAAAGCCCTTGTCGCGCCAGTCAGAGGAGAGCACAATCCCGGCGCCGGTCTCCTCGAGTACCTGGTGCAGCAGGGTTACAGCCTCCGGCTCCCAGTCCCACAAGACCGCGGCGACGTCATAGGCGAAAACTTTAAACCTGTCGTATTCGTATCCAGGGCGCCAGGATTCCTCGCAGCAGTTTTCATAAAGGTCAAAACCGTTTGAAATGCGCTCCTGAAGCTTTGGCAGCAGCGCGGGAAGCTCAAGCAGATGATCAAAGCGCTCCTGGCTGCCGATGGGCTGGAGCACGCCGTCTATGTCCAAAAACAAGGCTTTCATCCTGGCCTCTTAGAAATTTTAATTTTATATAACATTGTGTTATTCTGCCAAAAAAGCATTTTTTGGCAAAATTCGTCCTAAAAAGGTTCGTCTGCCCGGCACGGGTTTTTTAGGGCGCAACGTTCGTAAAACCAAACCTGAAGCCTTTTAACGTTCGTCTTTTGAAACGTTATCCGTTTGCGCTCCTTCCCTGCCCGCCTGCGGGGCAGGCTTTAGACCAAAAGATCCGAAAGCACGGCTTTATTTAGGTTTAATTAATAAATAACAGCTAGTTAATTTACCACCCCTAAAGCCGGACACCAGACTTGCAGCTTTTGCAAGCGTGCAGATGATAAAAATAGTTAGCATAGGATTACTATTTTGCTTGTAATGCGTGCTTGCTTTAAATAGCATGGATCGCGCAAGAAATCTCAATCACATCAACCATAGCAAACCGCTTTTAACTTTTAAGGAAACACGCGATGTCAAAAATCGTCAAAGTAACCGGCCGCGAAGTCATAGATTCGCGCGGCAACCCCACCGTTGAAGCCGACGTGCTGCTCGAGGACGGATCTTTCGGCCGCGCGGCCGCGCCTTCAGGCGCGTCCACCGGCGTGCGCGAGGCGCTGGAGCTTCGCGATCACGATCAGAACCGCTTCGGCGGCAAAGGCGTGCTCAAGGCCGTTGCCAACGTCAACGGCCGCATCGCTTCTGCGGTGACCGGGATCGAGGCTGCCGATCAGCGTCTGGTCGATCGCACCATGATCGAACTTGACGGCACCCCCAACAAATCGTCTTTAGGCGCGAACGCTGTGCTCGCCGTGTCGCTGGCTGCGGCCAAGGCCCAGGCGGTATCGGAGAAGCTGCCGCTTTACGCCTACATCTCGCAGCTCAACGGCACTTTCGGGCAGTACGTCATGCCGCTGCCGATGATGAACATTCTCAACGGCGGCTGCCACGCGGCCAACAACATCGACATCCAGGAGTTCATGATCCAGCCTGCCGGTGCCAAGACGCTGCGCGAGGCTGTGAGGATGGGCGCTGAAGTCTTCCACGCACTGCAGGCGGTGTTAAAGGCCAAGGGCCACGCCTCCGGCGTGGGCGACGAGGGCGGTTTTGCCCCGGATCTCAACGGCACTGCCGAGGCATTCTCATGCATTGAAGAGGCCGTAAAGAAGGCCGGCTACGTTTTCGGCAAGGACATCACGCTGGCCATGGACTGCGCCTCCTCGGAGTTCTACGACGAGAAGACCGGCAAATACGAGTTAAAAGGCGAAGGCAAGAGCTTTACTTCTGAGGAATTTGCAAATTATCTTGCAGATCTCACCGCCAAATACCCGATCGTTTCCATTGAAGACGGCCAGGCTGAGAACGACTGGAAAGGCTTTAAGCACCTCACCGAGGTTTTAGGCAAAAAAGTGCAGCTCGTCGGCGATGATCTCTTTGTCACGAACACTCAGATCCTCAAAGAGGGCATTGAAAAAGGCGTTGCCAACTCCATTCTCATCAAGTTCAACCAGATCGGCTCGCTCTCTGAGACTTTAGACGCCATTCGCATGGCCAAAGACGCAGGGTACACGGCGATCGTCTCGCACCGTTCCGGCGAAACCGAGGACACCACAATCGCCGATCTCGCTGTCGGCACCGCCTGCGGCCAAATCAAGACCGGCTCTATGAGCCGCTCTGACCGTGTCGCCAAGTACAATCAGCTCATTCGCATCGAAGAAGAGCTCGGCTCCGACAAAGCTCCGTTCCTCGGACTTGCCAGCGTACAAAACCACCAGCGCTGATTTAAAAGGATCAAATCCCTTTGCCAAGACATCCTGCCCGTTATGACGGACGGGATGTTTTTTCTGTCCCTCTCCCCTTACCAAAAAGCCCGCGCAGGTAGATAATCAAAATAAAAATCGCAAAGACACACTAAAGCATGAGCTGCAAACCCCAGACCACGGAAGATTTAAAGAGGATCCTCAAAGAGGATCCTCCGGCGGATCTTGCGCAGATCGATGTGTCGCAGATCACTTCGCTGCACGCGCTCTTCCGCGGCAGCGAACGCCGCAGCTTTTCGGGGATCGGCAAGTGGGATGTCTCAGGCGTCACAGATTTTTCGGCATGTTTTTCAGGCTGCGAAACCTTTGACGAGGATCTGGGAGCGTGGAACGTCTCAAACGGGACGAACTTCTCGGAAATGTTTGCAGGCTGCGTGAACTTCCGCGGCCGCGGACTTGAGAAATGGGACACGGCCAACGCGCTTGACTTCAGCGCCGCCTTCTGCGGCTGCGAGAGCCTGTGCGCCGATCTGCAAGGCTGGAACACCTCCTCGGCAAACCGCATGGACAGGATGTTTGACGGCTGCTCAGCTTTTGACTGCGATCTGAGTTCATGGGATGCGCGCCGCACGCTCTCCCGCGCCGTCAGCGCCGTCTCTGCCCTGCCCCCTGAGGAGCGCGCCAGGTTTTTCGGGATCCCGCTTGCCGACGCGATCTTCTTCGCACCCTGCCTGCCGCTTGGCAAAACACCGCTCATGCTCACAGCCAGGCTGCTTACCAACGATCAGGCTCAGCGCATCCGCTCAGGCAAGGCGCCGGGCGCGCTTCTTCCTCAGGACGCGCTCATCCAGTGATCCGTGAACTGCAGGCGCGGATTTTTGGATCTTGAAAAACGCAGCGCCCGCCCCTAGATAAAGATCAGCACTTAACTTTAAGCATAAAATTCATTTTGATCCGGAAATTCAATTAAATGGACGAAAAAGAGAAACAGGAGCGCCTGGCCGCTTCCGCCGAGATCGCCGGCAAGTTCAACATGGCGCTCGACGGCGATGCATCGCAAAGCGCTCCGGAAAACGCCCCGGCCCAGACTCCCGGCGGCGCTCCGGCCCAGGATAACAGCGGCGGCGAGGGGGAGACTTTCCCTGACGAGGTCTTTGTGATCCCCAACTACGGGCGCCCCGTCATGCCCTCGCAGATAGCCCCGGTGCAGCTTACGCCGGACTGGGAGAGCGTGCTCATGAAGGTGGCCGAGACCAAAGAGCGCGTATTCGCGATGTTCTCTTTAGGCGACAAACCGTTAAACCGCGAGCTTACCGACAGCGATTTTCCCAGGATCGGCACGCTGGTGCGTCTGCTGCACGCCAAGGCCACGAGCGGGGAGATCCATTTCATCTGCGAAGGCCTGTGCCGCGTGAGGCTTGAAAGCTGGACCTCAGGCAAAAAGCTGTCGCGCGCTGTCGTCTCCTATCCGCAGACGGTGTTCCCGCAGGCTGACTCCAAGCAGGAAGTGGACGTCAAAGCCTATGCGATGTCACTCGTGTCGTCCATCCAGGAACTGCTGCCGTTAAACCCGCTCTATACCGACGAGATGCGCCAGTATCTGCTGCGCTTTAACCAAAACGATCCCTCCATGCTCGCCGACTGCGCCGCCTCGATCACCACGGCAACCACGGCGCAGCTGCAGCATGTGCTCGAAACGCTCGATGTGCTCGAGCGCCTCAAATATTCATCGGCGCTTATCCGCAAAGAACTTAAGGCCGCGAAGCTGCAAGACAAGATCAAAGGCTCGGTGACCGACAAGCTTAACAAGCGCCAGCGCGATTTCTTCCTGCGCGAGCAGCTCTCGGAGATCCAAAAAGAGCTGGGCACCAAGCTTGACGATCGCAACGCCGACGCCCAGGAATTTGAAAAGCGCATGAAGAAGCTCAGCCCGCCTGAGCACATCGCAGAGCGCTTTAAAGAAGAGCTCAAAAAAATGCGGGTGCTCGAAACCGGCTCCCCTGAGTACGCCGTCACTCGCAACTACCTTGACGTGCTCACAACAATCCCCTGGGGCAAGACAGCCAAAGAAGACATAGATCTTAAAAAAGCCCGCGAGATCCTCGACAAAGATCACGAGGGGCTCAAGGATGTCAAAGACCGCATCATCGAGTTCATGGCCGTGGGCGCCTTAAAAGGCAGCACCAAGGGCTCGATCATCCTCTTTGCCGGCCCGCCGGGAGTGGGCAAAACCTCGATTGGCAAATCGATCGCGCGCGCCCTGCACCGGCCTTTCTTCAGGCTGTCCTTAGGCGGCGTTGACGATGAGAGCGTCATCAAGGGGCACCGCAAGACCTACATCGGCGCCATGCCCGGCAAGCTCGTGCAGGCGCTGCGCGAGACCAAGGTCATGAACCCGGTGATCATGCTCGATGAGATCGACAAGCTCTCGCACAGCTACCAGGGCGATCCGGCCTCGGCGCTGCTCGAGACGCTCGATCCCGAGCAGAACAGCGGCTTCCTCGATCACTACCTGGACGAGAAGCTTGATCTCTCAGACTGCCTGTTCATTTGCACGGCCAACAGCACGGACACCATACCCGAGGCCCTGCTCGACCGCATGGATCCCATCAGGCTCTCAGGCTACATCGCTGAAGAGAAGCTGGCGATCGCCAAGAAACATCTGCTGCCGCGCGGGCTGCGCGACGCCCACATGCGCAAGAGCCAGCTGAAGATCTCAGACGCTGTGCTGCGCAAGATCATCGAGGAGTACGCCCGCGAAAGCGGCGTGCGCTCGCTGGAACGCGCCATCGCCAAAATCATCCGCAAGGCCGCAGTGAAGATCGTCGGGGGGCAGAAGTCCGTGACCGTCAGGGAAAGCGATCTTGAGGATTACCTGGGATCAGCGCCCTTCCGCCGCGAAAAGAGCATCAAAGGCGTCGGCGTGATCACGGGACTTGCCTGGACCTCGGTGGGAGGCGCCACGCTTTCCATAGAATCCGTGAAAGTCGCCGACGATCACAAGGGCTTTGAGCTCACCGGGCAGCTGGGCGATGTCATGAAAGAGTCGGCGCAGATAGCCTACTCCTACGTCCAGTCAAACCTCGAGCGCTTTGCCCCTGAGAGGAAGAACTTCTTTAAGAAGGCCTTCATCCACCTGCACGTGCCCGAGGGCGCCACCCCGAAGGACGGGCCGTCCGCCGGCGTTACCATGGCCTCGTCGCTGCTGTCGCTGGCAACCGGCAAAGCCCCTAAAGAAGGTTATGCCATGACCGGCGAACTCTCGCTCACCGGCACGGTGCTGGCCATCGGCGGGCTGCGCGAGAAGACGATCGCCGCAAGGCGCATGGGCATCTTCAACATCATCTGCCCTAAGGCCAACGAAGGCGATGTCAAAGATCTGCCCGATGAGGTGAAAAACGGCGTGCACTACTATTTTGCCGACAAATACGACGATGTCGCGAAGATCATCTTCGACAGCGCGCTGCCCTCAGGCAAAGCAGCCAAGAGCGCCAAAACCGCAGCGGCAAAGCGCGCCAAGGCCTGACTGAGGCTTAAGCCATTTAAAACCCGGGATCTCCCGGGTTTTTTGATCCTTGATGCATTTTAAATTTGGAGTTACCATAGCCATGCAATCCGCGGAATACAAGAGCGCGTGCATTGCAAAAAACCGATCACTCTTCAATGAGCGGGATGACAGGGCGCGAACCTGATGCGTTCTGCCGGCACCGGCCAACCGGCACGGGCCCCGGACTTCCCGAACCTCACCTCTACCCCTTTTCGTGAAATTTTGCCCCGCGGGCGCATTTGCCTGACGGTGCAGTCGGCATTCCTTTTCCCGCGGCAGCGCTTTTTTAAAGCAACGCCGGTTAAAGACATACAGCATCAATCATGGAAGCATTAAAGAAATTCAGCCGTTTTCTCGCCTCGCAGGCCTCGCCGGTCGTCATCGCCGCCGCCGTGCTCGCTTATTTTGTGCCGGAGCTGTTCTCCTGGGTCAGGGGCGGTTCCTCGCTCATCATCATCTCGCTGATCATGTTCAGCATGGGCCTTACCATCACGACCGAGAACTTTAAGATCCTCTTAAGCCGCCCGCTGGACATCTTTATCGGCGCCGTGGCGCAGTACACCATCATGCCGCTTTTGGCCTGGTCCATTGCCAAATTCTTTAACCTGCCCAATGAGATCGCTGTAGGCCTGATCCTCGTGGGCTGCTGCCCGGGCGGCGTGTCCTCGAACATCATGTCGTTCCTCTGCCACGGCGACGTGCCGTTCTCCGTGGGCATGACCACGGCCTCCACGCTTTTGGCCCCGGTCATGACTCCGATGCTCATGCTGCTGCTTGCAGGCGAGCGCGTCGACATCCCGGCTGCCGGCATGTTTCTGTCCATCCTTGAGACCGTGATCGTCCCTATAGGCTTAGGCTTCTTCTTAAACCGCTATTTCGGCCGCACGAAGACGTTTAAAGACGTGCAGGAGATCATGCCTTCGATCGCGGTGATCGGCCTTGCCTTCATCGTAGGCGGCGTGACCGCGCTGCAGGGCGCCAACTTCTTTGCCGCCTCGCTCGTCGTGTTCCTCGCAGTGTTCGCACACAACGGCTTAGGCTACGCTTTAGGCTACCTCGTAGGCCGTTTCACCGGCATGAATATCGCCAAGCGCCGCACCATCTCCATCGAGGTGGGCATGCAGAACGCCGGCCTGGCCACGGGCCTTTCCTCCGTGCACCTGGCAGCCTACCCCCATGCCGCGTTAGCCTGCGCCGTCTCCTGCGTCTGGCACTCGATCTCCGGCACGCTCATCGCCGGCTTCTTTGCCAAGCTTGACAAGCGCAAAGCCAAAAAGGCCGCGGTCTCTGAGCTTGAGCCCGCAGCCTGATTTCCATTGACTCCTGAAAATTTAAGCCCGGCCTGCGCCGGGCTTTTTTTCATCTTCAAACGGGATTAACGGTAGCTGCGCTCGAAGATCCCGGCGATGTCCTCATCGCTCACCTCGCAGGGGTTGGCAGGATAGAGTCCGCCCATGGTGTCGCGCGCGCACTTTGCCAGCGTCAGGCATTCTTCTTTTTTGATGCCGTAGTCGCTCATCTTAAGATCCGCAACTCCGCAGTCCTCCTGCAGTTTCACCAGCGCCTTGATGAAGTCCTGCGGATCGCGGCTTTGCGGATAGCCCATGACCCGGGCCATCTTGACAAAGCGCTCGTCGGCGGCGTGGCGGTCGATAAAGAACTGCGCGAACTCCTTTGAGATCATGATGAGCCCGGCGCCGTGCTGGAGGTTGCGGTGCCAGGCGCTCATGGCGTGCTCCATGGAGTGCTGCGCTGTCGTGCTCGTCAGCTGCATCGTGATGCCGGCCAGAGTCGAAGCGCAGGCCACGTGCTCGCGCGCCTGAAGGTTTTTGCCGTCGCGCACGGCAATCGGCAGGTACTGCCAGATATTGGCGATCGCCGAGAGCGCCAGTGGCTCTGACATGAGGTTTAAAGACGTGCTCATCATGACCTCAGTGTTGTGGAAGAGCGCGTCAAAGCCCTGGAAGGCGGTGTATTTAGGCGGCACGGTCAGCATGTACTGCGGATCGACCACCGCGATCTTAGGCTTGCAGCGCGCATCCCCAAGACCGATCTTCTCGTGGGTGTCGAGCTTGCTGATCACGCCCCACTCGTTCATCTCAGAGCCCGTGCCAGATGAAGTCGCGATCGTGACGATGGGCAACGGATCGTTTTTGGCGACAAGCCCCTTGCCGGTGCCGCCTGTGACGTAATCCCACAGATCGCCGCCGTTTGCGGCCATAATCGCCACGGCCACGGACGAATCAAGCACCGCGCCGCCGCCCAGCGCTACGATGAAATCGCAGCCCTGAGCGCGGGCAAAGGCGCCGGCGGCCTCGCAGTCTTCTTTTGAGGGGTTCTCGCTCACGCCGGCAAGATGCGCGTAAGCGCATCCTGCAAGCTCAAGCTCGGACACGGTCTTGTCAAAAGAGCCGTTTTGAAAAACAGAATACCCCCTGGAGGTCAAAAGCAGGGCTTTGGTTCCTGGGAGTTTCTCCTGGTGCAGATCCCCAAGGCTCCCAGTGCCAAAAAGCAGTTTCGTCGGATTGTTAAACACAAAATTTGTCAGCACTGCGTTTGCCATGTTTGCTCCCTCGCCGCATGCGGCTTTAAAGATCTCCGCCCAAAGCGCGTTTGCTCCCGGGCTTTTCGTTCATTGTAGCGGCATCCGCTGTCATTCCAATTGATTTGTTTTTATATCAGATTATTCCAACTTGGAATAGCAATGTGCTTTACCTGCAAAGCGCAGATATCTGTATGCAAGGGCCTAATTCTTCCCTAAGCATCCCCATGTAAGCTCATGTACATGAATTTTTACAGGAAGCCCCCTTTGCATCTCTCCCTTCACTCAGCCATCGGCCGCGCAGCCAAAACTCTGGCGGCCTCAGCACTCTCCATGGCGCTTGCCTGCATCTTCGCGGCCGCCGTTTCCGCCCAGTCGCTGCCTTCTTCAGTGCGCTCCTCACAGATGTCGCCAGAGAGCACCTCAGGCAGCGCCCCGTCCTTTGCCGAAGATCGCCGGCTGCGCCAGGGCAGGCAGACGCGCTATGTCTCCGAGATCCCCTTTGAGGCGCTTGCCCGCTCAGGCGTGAAACTGCCCGCGGCCGATCTTAAAAACCTTTCGGATCTGGCCTTCATCCGCGGCGAATACGACGCGATGCGCCTGTGGACGGAGCAGGACTATGCGGCCTTAAACCGCATGAAGCCTGAGGAGCGCACCTGGTATTTAAAGGTCCTCAGGAGCGAAAGCTCGCTGGGCGCGCTCATAGAGCGCACCGCCCGTCAGTCCGGCGGCGCGCTGCATAAGTTTACGCACCGTTTAAAGAGCCCGTCCTCGGCCTACGAGGCCCTGCACGGCCGCCCGGATTCAGCTGAGGATGTCAAAGCGCTAAAAGATCTCGTGCGCTATTGCGCCGTGTTTGAGACCCGTGATTACACCCAAGGCACGCTGCGCACTATCGCCGCGCTGCAGCGCAGCGGTTTTAAGGTGCTCTCGGTGTGGAACGCCTGGACAGACGCCAAATACCCCTACCGCGCAGTGAACGCCGCATTCGCCTCCCCGGGCGGCGAAAGCTTTGAGGTGCAGTTCCACACCGTGCAGGGCGCGCCGCTTAACGACGCCACTCACGCGCTTTACGAAAAGCGCCGCCTGCTCAAAAAAGGCACGGCCGAGTACCTGGAGATCCTCAAAACCCAGCAGGACATGACGGCCGCCATTGAAATCCCTGAGGGCACGGAGCGCATCATCTCCTATAACCGCTCCAAATCCTGAGCATCAGGTGCTCATGTCTCAGAGCCGCGGCTGAGCCGCGGCCCTGTTTTATAATTGAGCCGCCAAAAGGAGGCTCTCATGACCGACAAAACCAGGCTGGACAGGATTTTTGATTTCATCCTTGAAATAGACAAGGAAAAGAAGATCGTCAGGCAGACCTATCTCACCGGAGCTGCGCGCAAGGAAGACGACGCCGAACACGCCTGGCACATGGCGGTGATGGCGCTGCTGCTCTCAGATGAAGCCAATTCCAAAGTCGATCTGCTAAAGGTCGTAAGCATGCTGCTCGTGCACGATCTCATCGAGATCTACGCAGGCGACACCTACTGCTACGACGCCGAGGCCGTAAAGTCGCAGGCAGGGCGCGAGCGCGCCGCCGCAGACAGGCTTTACGCGCTGCTCCCTGACGATCTGGGCACGAAACTGCGCGCGCTGTGGGAGGAGTTTGAGGCCAACGCCACGCCTGAGGCCTGCTTTGCCAAGACGCTCGACAACCTCCAGCCCTGCATGCTCAACGCCGCCACCGACGGCAAGGCCTGGGCCGAGCACCGGGTAAAGCTCTCGCAGATCCTGCACCGCAACGCCAATACCGCCAAGGGATCGCAAAAACTCTGGGAATATCAGAAAGAACGTTTTATCAGGCCGGCGCTTGAAAAAGGCCGCATCATCGCGGACACCGAGCTCAAATAAGGGTTAAATAAGAAAGAAAGGGGGAAGGAGCGGAAGGATTTGGACAGGATTAAGCGGCCATAAAAAAGGCCTCCGGGTTTTCCTCCCAGGAGACCTCCTGCTTCCACGCTCCGCGGTGTTTTTCCATGCCGCGCCTCATTTCAAGCCGCCTGTCGCGGAACACCGCCGGCGCGTTGAACTGCTGCACGTGCGCCTGCACAAAGTTGCGCTGTTTAAGCGCGTTTTTCTTTTTGTTTTTGCTCATATAAAGCTCCTTTTGCTGATCACGGGACTGATTATAACCTGAGGCTGGCGCCCAGGCTTTTCAACACGCGTATCCTATCATTAAAATATCCATGGCGCGGAAAATATCGGCAACCTCCGCCAATGGCTTCCTCTCATTCACACCATTTCTGCAATAAACTTGATTTTGTGCAAAAATATTGAGTCATGGATCCTCTCAGGCCCTTTTACGCTTTTACAATGGCTAAAGGTTTGTTCACTTCTCATGGTTCGTTTGCGGTGATGAAATTTTTCGGCATCCTGGCGCTGCTGACCGCGCTGCTTCCTGCTGCGCAGGCGCAGGAGGCCCGCTGCTCTTTAAGCTACCGTCCGCACACCGATGAGACCGCCTTTGCCGCGGTGGGATCTTCGCTTAAAGTCGCCGATCGCCGCTGCCTGAACAAATTCCTGATCATCCCGTTTGATCAGCAGTCCCAGGCTGTGAACTTTCCCCGCGGGCAGTACCAGGAAACCGCATCAGACGACGGCTACCTGACGTTTGACATCAAAAACAGCGACGGCACAGAGGTTCAGACCTGCCTGTGGTGCGATCCTTTAAAAGCTGTAAGCGTCACCGCCCCGCAGGACGGGCAGCTGTGCGTCACGACGGCCTTTAACGTGCGCTCCTGCTCCCTGCCCGGCTCCATGAGCTACGCCGTCACCGAGCGCACGGTCTCCGAAGACAGCGTCTGCGTGCCCTCGCTCATGTATTTTGGCCGCTCGGGCAGCCTGCTGCGCTTTGCCGTCAACGACTGCAAGGCCCAGACCCGCCCGACGCTCACCTACGATCTCAGTTACGGCAGCGTGATCCGCTTTTTAAACGAGCGCTATGAAGTCCTAAGCGCCGACAACCAGGGGATCCGCTTTCGCAGGCTTAAAGAGCCCCTGCGCCGCCCGGGGGATCTCTGAACGCAACAGGTACCGCCCATGCTGGTCAAACTCATAGAATTTCTCCCCGTCATCGCCTTTTTCGGAACGTACAAGTTCAGCTCCGATCTCATAGTCTCCACCGCAGTTGTCGTCACGGCCTGCGTCATCGCCACCGCCCTTGAGTACCTCATCACCAAAAAGATCTCGCGCATGCAGGTGTTCCTGCTCGCCGCCGTGCTGCTCTTTGGCATCCCCACGGTGCTGCTGCGCGACCCCTCCATCATCAAGTGGAAGGTCACCGTCGTAAACCTGATCTTTGCCGCCGCGATCTTCATCTTCCAGTTTTTGCTGCGCAAAAATCCCTTTGGCTACCTGTTTGGCCAGGAGATCCCGCTGCCTCCCGACGCCTGGAAGACCATGTCCGCAGGCTTTATGGTGTTTTTCGTGTTCGCGGCCGCTCTCAACGTCGTCATCGCCTTCTTCCTGCCGCAGTTATTCGGGATCAGTGAGGAGACTGCCGAATCGCTGTGGGTTGACTACAAGAGTTTTGGAAACGGCATCTTAAACGCCGTGTTCGCGATCATCCTTATGGTGTACATTTTCCGCAAGAACCCTCAGGCCCTTGAGGACGCGGTCAAAAACCGCCAGGTTAAGAAAAAGCCGGATTAAACATGCCGGATTAAAGAAAAAGTTTAAACCGCGGGAACTCCCGCGGGCAGTCAGATAAAGATAAAGAGGTTCGTTTATGCCTGACATGAATTTCGGAAACATCAGGTACGCGGTGATCCCGGTCGCCGGGCTGGGCACGCGCCTGCTCCCTGCCACGAAAGCCATCCCTAAGGAAATGATGCCGCTCGTGGACAAGCCGCTCATCCAGTACGTCGTCTCAGAGGCGGTCGCCGCCGGCATCAAGAACATCGTGCTGGTGACCCACTCCTCAAAGAACGCCATCGCCAACCACTTCGACACCTCGTTCGAGCTTGAGGCCACGCTGGAAAAGCGCGTCAAACGCCAGCTCTTAAAGGAGATCCAGTCGATCATCCCCAAGGACGTGAGCATCATGTCCGTGCGCCAGGGCGAGGCCAAAGGCCTGGCTCACGCCATCCGCTGCGCCGAGCCGATCGTCGGCCGCAGCCCTTTCGCGGTGCTGCTGCCTGACGTGATCATCGACAATATCGACGCCGATCTGACCCATGACAACCTCGCCGAAATGGTCAAACGCTTTGAGGAGACCGGCAATCCGCAGATCATGGTCGAGAAAGTGCCGCACGAGCGCGTCTCCGCCTACGGCATCGTCGACGTCGGCGGCAAGCAGCTCAAAGCCGGCGAAAGCGCCGCCATCAAGAACATCGTCGAAAAGCCTGAGGCCGAAAACGCGCCCTCGGATTTCGCCGTCGTCGGCCGCTATGTGCTGCCAGCCGAGATCTGGCCGCTCTTCAAACGCACCCCGCTGGGCGCCGGCGGCGAGTTCCAGCTCACCGACACCATAGATTTGCTCATGGAGCTCGAGGAAACCGACGCCTACATGATCCGCGGACGCTCCCACGACTGCGGCAACAAACTGGGCTATGTGCAGTCGTTTATCGAATACGCCGTAAGGCACCCTGTCATCGGCAAAGATGTGCAGGAGTTCTTAAAGAAACTCGCCAAATAAGTGCAATTGCCATTTGCCTTAAAACAGCCGGCTACAGCGCCGGCTGTTTTTTTATGACATTTCAAACTCATGAATTAAACAAACAAACGCAAAACAATTTACACGGCTGCCGGGGGCTGTTAGCATACAGCCGTTTGCACAGAGCCTCCCGGCTCCTGCGTTTTTGCGGAAACAAACTTAGGAAAACAGATGAAAAACATGAACCTGAGCTATGCTCAGAAATTTAAGGCGATGAACCGTGAGGCGCTGGCGACGCTGGTGCTGGCCGTTATCATCGCGGTTTTCTTCTGGGGGGCGATCTTCGCCCTCAAGGACAGCGGGGAATTCCTGTTCTCCATGCCCGCATGGTTCGTGGTCTCCTGCATCGGCGGCTACGCGCTTTCAGTCATAGGCGTCATCATCGTCGTAAGGCTTTTCATGGCGGACTTCCCGCTTGACGACAGGGAGGATCCTGAAGATGAGCGTTAATCCCGTTGTCATCCCGGTTGCGATCTTCCTCGCGGTGCTGCTGGCCATCGGCGTGTGGTGTAACCGCTCCCTGCGCCGCTCCAAGAACTTCCAGCGCGACTACTTCATCGCCAACCGCAGTTTGGGCGGCGTGGTGCTGGCGCTGACGCTCGTGGCCACTTACGGCTCCGTTAGTTCGTTTGTCTCAGGCCCGGGCGTGGCCTGGAACGTCGGTTTTGGATGGGTGGTGTTCGCCGCCCCGCAGATCATCACCGGCTTCTTCATCTTAGGCATACTCGGCAAAAAGATGGCCGTGCTCGCCCGCCGCACCGGCTCGCTGACCGTCATAGATTTAATCGACGCGCGCTATCACTCAAAGAGCGTGGCCGTGCTGCTGGCGCTCGTGCTCATCATCTTCTTTACCGCCACCGTGGTCGGCCAGTTCATCGGCGGCGCGCAGATCTTCGCGGCCATCACCGGCTATGACTACAAGATCGGCCTTTTGATCTTCGCCGTCGTCACCGTGATCTACACCTCCTCAGGCTTTAAGGCCGTGGTGCTCACCGACGCCGTGTGCGCGATCCTCATGCTCACCGGCATGTTCACCTTAGGCTGGTCCGTGCTCGAGGCAGGCGGCGGCTTAAGCGGCATCATGCAAACGCTATCGCAGACAAATTTGGGCGATGACGGGATCTCCAACCTGTTCAAGCCCGACGCCGGCGGCTCGCTGCCCTACACGCTGCTGTTCTCGGCCTGGCTGCTCGTGGGCTTCTGCACCCTGGGCCTGCCGCAGTCCATGGTCCGCTGCATGAGCTACAAGAGTTCGCGCAATCTCTCTACAGCCATGATCGTCGCAACCGTGGTCTGCGGTGCGCTGATGATCGGCATGACGCTTTTGGGCGTGCTCTCCCGCGGCGTGATCCTCGACAAGCCCGCCAACGGCACCGACGCCGTGATCCCGCTGCTCATCGTCAATTACATGAGCCCGGTTATGGCCGGCATCACGATCATCGGGCCTTTGGCCGCCACCATGAGCACCGTAAGCTCGCTTTTGATCTCTGCGGCCTCGGCCGTGGCCCGCGATCTCGTGCGCCAGGTTCGCGGCGACGCTTATCTCTCCTCCATGGCCCCCGCCGCCTCCCGGCATTTCGCCATCGGCGTGACGCTGGTTTTGGGCGCGGTGTCCATCCTGCTGGCCCTCTACCCCCAGGACATAGTCGTGTGGGTCAACATGTTCGCCTTCGGCGGGCTGGAGAGCGCCTTCATGTGGCCGGTCGTGCTCGGTCTGTTCTGGTCAGGCATGAACGCGCGCGGCGCCCTCTGGGGCATAGTCGCAGGCCTGGGGCTGTACACGCTGTGCATGGCGACAGGCTTTAAGTTCATGGCCTTCCACAACATCATCATCGGCACAGCGGCAGGCCTGGTGTTCAGCGTCATCGGCGCGAAACTTGGGCAGCAGCCTTCGCAGCAGATAAAGGAGATCTTCTTCCCCGAAAAGATCTGAGCTTTGATGCCGCGCCTTTAAATCAGGCGCATTGGAGTAAAATAGGCCGTTGCAAAACGGCCTTTTTTATGCGCGGGAGGGAACGAGTGAACTGGAAAGTCGTGCTGGCCTTCATGGTTCTGTTTGCCGTGCTCATGGCCTCCTCCTACACCATGCTCATCCCTTTCCTGCCCGTCTACCTGGTGCGGGAACTTAACGTCCCCGAATCCAGTGTCAGCCTGTGGTCAGGCGCTGTGTTTGCCGTTTCCTTTGCCGTAAGCGCCGTCGTCGCGCCGCTGTGGGGCAAACTCTCCGATCGCACCGGGCGCAAACTCATGATGCTGCGCTCCTCCGTGCTTCTGGCCGTGTCCTATTTCTTAGGCGGCATCGTCCGCACCCCGGAGCAGCTGTTTTTGATGCGCATGCTCCAGGGCTTTGCCGCAGGGCTGTGGCCGGCGTGCCTGGCGCTGCTCTCGGCCTATGTCCCTAAAAACCGCCTCGGCATCGCCATGGGGCTCATGCAGTCGGCCAACATCTGCGGCGGCATCATCGGCCCGCTCTTAGGCGGCGTGCTCGCCACGGTCTTCGGCATGCGCGGCTCGTTCTTTGTGGGCGCGGGCGCGCTCTCGCTCATCACCGTGATCACGCTGCTCTTCATCCGCGAGCCGCCTCGCGCCGCAGCGCCCAAAGCCGCGCCGGGCGCCCGCAGGATCCGCCCGCCTTCGCTCATGCGCGATCGCGGCATCCTCTCGCTGCTTTTTGCAGCCGGCCTAACGAGTTTTGTGATCATGCAGGTGCAGCCGGTCATGACCGTCTACATCGCCTCGTTCAGCGAAATCACTGAAGAAAGACTCATGCTGATCTCCGGGGCGATCTTCTCCTTAGGCGGCATGGCCGGCGCCATCGCCGCGCCGCTGTGGGGGCGCGCCGGGCAGAAGCGCGGCTTCTTCTGGACCATGGTGATCTCCTTTGGCGCCGCCGGGCTCGTCAGCATTTTGCAGGGCCTGCCGCGCGATCTGCAGCTCTTCGCGCTCTGCCAGTTCGTCTTCGGCCTGGCGTTCTCGGGGATCTTCCCTTCGGCCAACTCGCTGTTGGTGCTGCTCACCCTGGCAAGCCGCCGCGGCGAGGGCTTTGCGCTCTTCTTCGCCGCCCAGCAGGTAGGCGGGGCCGCAGGCCCGCTCTTAGGCGGCCTGGTCGCGACCTTTATGTCCCCGCGCAGCGTGTTCTTCACCGGCGGCGCGATCTTGCTGTGCATCGGAGCCGGGCTCTTCTTAAAATGCGCCACGTGGCTTAACATCAAAGTCTCGGACATCTCTCCCAACGATCACGGCTCAGGGGAATATATAGACCGCCTCAAAAAACAGGCGCAGTCAGAGCTTGAAGCCGAGAAAGCGGCTTCTGGCAAGGCAGGATCATGAAATTCTTCAAAGCATTCACGGCGGCGCTGCTGCTGGGGCTCTCGTTTGAGGCCTGCGCAGGCAAGATAGGCTCAGACTGCACGTTCAAGGGCATTCCCCTTTACGGCAAGGTGCAAATAGTCGAGCACTTTCCTGATATTAAAATCCAGCTCGTCGAACACTTTCCCGACCTTAAGGTGCAGGCGGTCGAGCATTTCCCCGATGCCTGCGGCAAGTGGCAGATCGTAAATTCCTTCCCCGACTTTAAGGTCCAGATCGTGGAGCATTTCCCCGATCTCAAAATCCAGACCGTCGATCATTTCCCCGGCGTAAGATGAGCTTAAATTCAGCCCTGCGCCTGTTCTCCCAGAGTTTTTAAGGCATGAGAAGCTGGAAGATCGCCCTTGCGGTGTTCTGCCTTGACTGGCTTTTGATGTCAGGCAGCTACACGCTGATGTTTCCCTTCCTGCCGGTCTACTTAAAAAACGACTTAGGCTGCCCCGAGGAGTCGCTGACGTTCTGGTCCTCGGCCTGCTTTGGGATCCAGTTCGTGTTCAGCGCCCTGCTCTCACCTTTCTGGGGGCGCGTTGCCGATCGCTTCGGGCGCAAACTCATGCTGCTGCGCGCCTCCTCGATGCTCGCGCTCTCCTATTTCATCTGCATGCTCGTGACCACGCCGCTGCAGCTGTTCTGCGCACGCATCTTCATGGGTTTTGCCTGCGGCATCACCCCGGTGATCCTCTCCATGACCTCTGACACCGTGCCCAAGAACCGCCTGGGCTTTTCCATGGGCCTGTTGCAGAGCATGAACGTTTTGGGATCGGTGGTGGGGCCGCTGGCAGGCGGGTTCATCGCGCAGTACCTTTCCGTGCGCTATACCTTCCTCATCACGACCTGCGCGCTCAGCGCCGTGACGCTCATGAGCCTCATTTTCATCCGCGAGCCGCAGCGCGCCGCAGGCGCCGCGCCGCGCGCGAAAGCGCCTTCAGTGGTCTCGGTGCTCAGGCGCAAAGAGATCTTAAGCGTGCTCATGATCGGCGCGCTCGCCTTCTTCATCCTGCTGCTGCCGGTGGCGATCCTCACTCCTTATGTAACAAAGATCTCAGGAGACGGCTCCCAGGGCGTGGTGCTCTCAGGCCTGGTGTTCTCGCTCTCGGGCATCGCCGGAGCCGTGGCCTCGCCTCTGTGGGGGATCTTCGGGCAGCGCCGCGGCTTCTTTAAGGCGCTGGTGATCTCCATGGCCCTGGCCTCGCTCATGTGCATGCTCCAGTCCGTCCCTCAGAGCATCTGGCCGTTTGCGCTGCTCCAGTTTGGCGTGGGGCTGATGGTGGCCGGGATCAGCCCATCGGTAAACGCGCTGATGGTGCAGGTTACGCCGCGCCAGGCGCGCACCACCGCCTTCGGGCTGCTTTACTCTTTCACCGAGGCGGGGTCAGGTTCAGGCTCGCTGTGCGGCGGCTTCATCGCCTCGGTGATCGGCACGCGCCTTATATTCTGTGCAGGCGGCATGCTGCTGCTTTTGGTAATGCTGCTCGTGATCTTCAAGGCGCCGCTCTCTCTAAGACGCCGCAGCGGCACTTCGATCAAACTTAGCTGACAGCTGAATAAAAATCAGTTTTTCTTATAAACGATAATAATTCTTAATTTAATTTTAACCCTTGCCTTTTCGCTGGTGTTTTATATAATAACGATAATGATTACTGATTAGGAGACGCCATGGAAATTGTCCGCCGCAACTCGCGCCAGCGCACGCTGATCCGCGCACTGATGCGCGGACGCACCGACCATCCGGACGCCTCCCAGATTTACGGCGAAGTGCGCGAGCACCTGCCGTCAGTCAGCCTGGCCACGGTATACCGCAACCTCACGCAGCTCGTGGAAAGCGGCGAACTGGCCGCCCTGGAGCCCGGGGACGGCAAGACGCATTTTGATCCGACAGTCGCCCCGCACGCGCATTTTTTGTGCACCCGCTGCGGCAGGGTCAGCGATGTCAAAGACGCCGACACTCAGGAGCTTAAAGCGCAGGCTGAGCGCTCAGGGGCCGGACGCGTCGACTCCGTCAGCGTCTCTTTTACCGGGATCTGTGAGGACTGCCTGAAAAAGACACAAAAGATCAGCGGGCAGTGAACATTGCGCTGATAATGTCAGACAGCAAAGAATAAACAAGAAGTTTAAATTTAATTACATTTGCATCAAAAAAGGAGATTCAACCATGGCTACTTTTGTCTGCACCGTTTGCGGCTACACCTATGAGGGCGATGAGGCTCCGGAGGTGTGCCCGATGTGCCACAAGTCAGGCGTCTTCAAGTGCGTTGACGGAGAGCCGGCCAAGAGCAAATACGCCGGCACCAGGACCGAGAAGAACCTGCAGGAAGCCTTCGCCGGCGAGTCGCAGGCCCGCAACAAGTACACCTATTTCGCCTCAGTTGCCAAGAAAGCCGGCTTCGAGCAGATCGCCGCGCTCTTCCTCAAGACCGCTGACAACGAGAAAGAGCACGCCAAGATGTGGTTCAAAGAGCTGGGCCTGTTAGGCGACACCGAGCAGAACCTCAAGGCTGCGGCCGACGGCGAGAACTTCGAGTGGACCGACATGTACGAGCGCATGGCCAAAGAAGCCGATGAAGAAGGCTTCCCGGAGCTTGCCAAAAAATTCCGCGGCGTTGCCGCCATCGAGAAGGCCCACGAGGAGCGCTACCGCGCCCTGCTCAAGAACGTCAAAGAAAAGGCGGTCTTTGAGAAGAGCGGCGTCAAGGTCTGGGAGTGCCGCAACTGCGGCCACATCGTCATGGGCACCAAGGCCCCGGATGTGTGCCCGGTCTGCAACCACCCGCAGAGCTACTTCGAGGTGCGCGCCGAGAACTGGCTGTAATTTAAACACAGCGTTTTAAACTAAGCCGCCTGCCGTTAATCCGGCTGGCGGCTTTGCGTTTCAGAGCCTCCAAGCAATCAGGTTAACTTATTGTTAGTTTATAATTTTACGCAGAAGGCAAAGTCAGAATGGATGTGAATGTCCTGCTGTTTGACCGTTTCACCGCGCTCGATTTCACAGGCCCCGTTGAAGCGCTCTCGCGCATAGACGAATACCGGACAGGCTATTTCTCCAAAAACGGCGAGATGGTGTCAAACGGCAAAAACCTGAGCGTGGACACACGCCCGCTTAGCGAGATCTCAGGCGGGATCCTGCTGATCCCGGGCGGCATGGGCACCCGCGCCGCAGTTTTGGATCAGAGCTTCATTTAAGCGATCAAAGATCTCGCCCGAAAGTCCCAATGGTGCCTTACGGTATGCACGGGGGCGGCGCTTTTGGCCGCAACCGGTCTTTTGGACGGCAAAGCTGCGACTTCAAACAAGAAGGCGTTCGCCTGGGCAAAGCAGGTAAGTTCAAGGCCGCTTTGGCAGGGATGCGCGCGCTGAACCGTCAGCGGCAAATACTACTGCGCCTCGGGAGTGTCAGCAGGCATTGACATGGCACTCGGGTTCATCGCCGATCGCTTTGGAAAAGAACGCGCGCTGGAGACTGCCGCCTCCATGGAGTACGTCTTCAATGCCGATCCGCGCTCAGATCTTTTTGCCGTTCCGGGCTGATTCGCCCTAATTCACCGTTTCGATGTTTTTGAGGATCGGCATGGCCTGACGATACATGGCCTTGCCTAAATCCTCATCGCCGCAGGTCACATAGAAGGCGGCAAAAGGATGCTTGCTGACAAGCGTGCTGCCGGCGCTGACGCGCAGGACATCCTCAGCGCCGCCCTCATGCGTGATCGTCCCGCCGGCGTCAAACCATATGGCATCGCCGGCCTGGCCTTTCTTTTTTACCCAGATGCCGGAGACCGCGTCGCCGAATTTGCCCAGGCGTCGGGTGGCGCGGCGCTCGGTCTTGGAAAAATCTTTGGGATTGAAAGATGAGGTCAGCGCGAAATAGACCTTTTTGCCCAGGAGGAACCTGCCGAAGCTGCCGTCTACGCCCACCAAAGCGGCCGCGGAAAAATGTCTTGGGAAATTGCGGCCGGACTTTAAAAAATCCTCGCGCTCATCACAGGGGATCGCCGCAGCGGCCAGGCGCAGGCTTTTGCCCAGCGCCGCGCTGAGGTATTCAAGAAAGCGTTTTTCGGCGGGACCGTCAGCGCTCGCCTGGCACATTCCCTCAGGAAATTGCACCCGAAAAGCGTTCTTTTCCGTCTCAAAGATCCCGTCACCGGCTAAAACTCCCGATGAGCACAGGCTCAGCGCCAAGACCGCGGCCGTTTTTAAAAAGAATTTTGTAAGGCGCATCGCCGCCTCCTTGTCAGATCGCCCCGGACGCCGCCAGGGCTGCCGAAAGGAGCAGCAGCAGCGCGGCGTTTGCGAGCGTAAATGTCCAAAAATAACTTTTCAATGAGTCCTTGAGCTCGCGTGACACGGCCCGCCAGGAGATGAGACTGGCCATGGACGCGATGAGCGTGCCCAGGCCGCCGCAGGAGACGCCCAAAAGCAGCGTCTGCCAGTCCGAGGTCCAATGCGAGAGCAGCACCGCGGCCGGAACGTTCGAGATGGCCTGGCTTAAAAGCACTGAGGCCAGATACACATGCCCTTTTAGCAGCTGCGGCAGCGCCTGCACCGCCTCCAGACGCGAGAGCGCTGCCGTGAGCAGGAACAGCGCCACGAACAGCCCTAAAAGATGGAAGTCGGCTTTGAGCAGCAGCCTGCCTTTTAAAAGGTTCATGGCCGCGAGCACGCATAAGAGCGCGATCTCAGGGCGCAGCGCGCGGAACACCGCCGCAAGGCAGAGCGCGAACAGCGCCCCCAAAAGCAGACTCACCCTGACTGAAAGATGCCCGGCTGCGGCGGCGGGGACGATCCGGATGTCCTTGGGGAGCCTTAAGGCGGCAAGAGAGAGCAGCAGCGCGCAGGCGACGGTCACCGGCAGCGTAACCTGAAGGAAATTTGCCGCGCGCACATGGTAGTGCTCAAAGATAAAAAGGTTCTGCGGATTGCCCATTGGGGTAAGCATGCTGCCCATGTTCGCGGCGATCGTCTGCAGCGTCACGATCCATACGGCGCATTCAAGGTGTCCGCAGCGCCTTAAGATCTCCAGCGTCAGCGGCACGAGCATGATGAGGCTCACGTCGTTCGTTACCGCCATCGAGAGGAAGAAACAGCCGAAGGTAAGGCTCACTCCCAGGCGGCGCAGCGAGCACTCTGCGGGGAGCAGATGGCGCACCAGGAAATTTAAGATCCCGTACTCGCGCATGCCCGCGACCACGGTCATGATGCAAAAGAGCTTGCACAAAAGCGGCAGGCCGAGGCTTTCGCGGTAAAAGGAGAAAGAACCTCCTGAAAAAGGCAGGATCGCGGCAAACAGCGCGAGCACCGCAAGGATGTCGGCATTGGCGCGCAAGCCTTGTTTAATAAGGTGCATATTCCTCAGTCGGGAACACGTACGCGGTGCCTTCTACTTTGATCCCGTGTTCCTTTTCAAGCAGTTCCTCGGCCCGGCGCATGCCCTTGTCGATCATCGCGGTAATTTCAGCCTCAGACAGCATGCGGCCGTCAGGATCAGTTGCCCGATCGATCTGCCAGAACATTCCTTGCTTATACAGGCGGGTTTTATAACCGCACGCTTTCAGATACTGCACGTACAGTTCCGCCACCGCCTGATCGCAGACCTGGGGATCATCGCTGACCGCGCGGGCGATGCCGCCTAAACGCGCGCGGATCTGCGCAGCCGAGCCGTTAAAACGCTGATCATCACAGCCGCCCTGTTCCATGGCGGCCCCGGCGACAAGCGCCACGAGAGCCGGAACCAGACAGCGGCGCACCGCGGTGTCGGGATCGGCGTTTGCCAGGGGCGCAGGCGCTGCGGCGCAGTTATGCTTATGCCAGTTTTTCTTCGTCACCTAAAGGCTCCGGATTAAGTTTGGCGTTTAAAACTTTTTCATCCAGATCAAAGATATTTATCATAGCTCTTGTATATAAATTTAAGAGTTCAAACACTGGAAGTTCCTCGAGATCCTCAATAAGCTTTGCGACCAGGCTTGTATGAGGTCATCTGCCTGCGCGGCGGGGATTTTTGTGTATTGCGAGTCAGGATTTTCCGCCATGTAAGACTTGCGGATATCCGCTGCTTTCTGGTCGAATTCATTATGATAAGGTTCATTAACCAGATATCCCCGGGTAAGCAGATAAAACTCCCGGCAAACGCGCAGCAGATCCACGCCGGCCGGACTTTGCATTTTATCGAGTATGCTTTTGTAATCATGAGCGCTTTCAAGCAAAAACTCGCGCTCCTCAGGATCCTCGCCTTCCTGAGGCAGCATCAGGGCCGCGCCTGCCGTTTCCTGGAGAAACTTCTTTTCAAAAACTTTGGAAAGAGCGAGAAAACCCAGCAGGTTTTTATTTTTATTAGGATTTTTGCTTTCAGATAAAACCGTGCCGGCAGTGTGCCGGCGCTTTTTCCATTTGCCCATAATGCCTTCGGCCTGGTAATGATTTTAGTTGAGACGGCAAAGAGATCCGCCGCTGCTTAAAGTCAGCCCTGCGTTTGAGGTGCTTGTGATGCTGTCTCCGCCGCCTGGGCTTTGTCTGAAATCAAAAGTTGCGCCACTTCCTCGTTAAGGGTGCGATAGCCGGAGCGGACCAAACTCATCAGAAATTCGTCGTCCATGTCATGAATCATGCCTTCGAACTCATCCATGGCTTTGTCAATTTCGGACTGCGCCTGCTCATCTGTAAGTTCTTCAAGAGCGCCGTACACTGCAAGTTCGCCTGACGCGATCAAGTCAGTACTGCTTTTCGCCGCAAACCCCTGGCCTGCCAGAAACTTCGCTTCGCTGATCCTGATGAATTTAGCAAAACTCTCACTCTCGAGCACTTTCAGGGTGCATACCATCGCCTCATGAGCCCTGTCGGCCTCCTCACGAGTGACTTGCTCGCAGTTTGCCATAGCGCCAAACCCCACGGCATAGAACGCCGTGCTGTTTTGCAGCCTTCTCTTAAGCACCCGCGCTGCTGCCAGCGGGCCGATGCACGTATACAATACCGTCTTGCGCTCATATCTTAACGGCTCAACAGCTATTCCTTTCCAGCCAAGCGTCTGATTGCGCGCGATTTTAAGATCCCGCCGGTTTTTCTTCCACTTGCCCATAAAATCTCCGGGAATTTATTCTGATTCAGAAAGGACAGGCGGCCTGCCTGCCCTTTTCCAGGATTTAAGCCTTAATTTCAGGCGCTTTGGCTGACGCTTAAGAGCTCTTTGAAGTAATTCGGGAACGTCTTATTGACACACTCAGGATCGTTGATGACGATGTCGCGGTCAAAGGCGCACAGCGACATGCACATGGCCATCCGGTGATCGTTGTAGGTGTCAAAAACCGGAACCTCATCATTGCGCTCGCAGGCGTCGACGCTGATCCAGTCAGCGCCGGACTCGACCTTGACGCCAAGCTTGCGCATCTCGGCTGCCATGGCCTCGATGCGATCTGTCTCCTTGACCCTCCACGAAGCGATATTGGTGACGGTCACCGGCGAGGAGGTGTAAAGCGCCAGCGGCACGAGCGTCATCGCCGCGTCAGGCATGGAGTTCATGTCAATGCTGATGCCGCAAAGCCCTTTGCCGTGTTTTACGGTCACTGAGTGATCAGACCAGGATACCTTGGCTCCCATGCGCTCTAAGATCTCAAAGAATTTCGCATCCCCCTGCACGCTCTCTTTGCCGATGCCGTAGATCTCCACCTCGCCTGCGACAGCGGCCGCGGCTGCAAAGTAGGTGGCCGCCGTGGCGTCGCCTTCTATGAGGCAGGAGTGCGGGGATACGTAGGCCGCGCCTTCAGGCACGGTGAACTCGCTGTAGCCCTTGCGCTGCACCTTGACGCCAAAGCGCTCCATGAGGCTTACAGTGAGATCGACATATGGTCTTGAGATCAGTTCGCCCCGCACGCGCACGGTGAGCCCGCCGCACAGCGGCGCAGCGATGAGCAGCGCCGTGATGAACTGGCTGGAGAGCGATCCGTCAACCTCAAGCTCATGGCGCTCGGGACTGCCGCCGCGGATGCGCACGGGAGGAAAGCCGGAATTGTTGAGGTAGTCTATGTGGATCCCCAGCGATTTGAGCGCCTCGGCAAGCGGGCCTATAGGCCTTTCAAACATGCGCTTGTCGCCGGTTAAGGTGTAGACGCCGTCTGAAAAAGCCAGCGCCGCGCACAGCGGGCGCATGGCCGTGCCGGCGTTGCCCAGATCGAGCGTCAGCGGCTCAAGCCCGGTGGCAAAAGCATGTCCGAGTCCTGTCACGTCGCAAGAGGAGCCGCGCATGCCGACTTTGACGCCCAAAGCCTTGAGCGCGTCAACCATGCGCGCGGTGTCATCGGATTTTAGGATGTTAAACAGCGTGGTGCGGCCGCGGCTTAACGCTGACATCAGCAGCGCGCGGTTTGACAGGCTCTTGGAGCCGGGCACGCTCACGCGCCCTGACACCTTGCTGATCTTGTTTAGGGAAATGCTGTTCACAGATTATTCTTTCCTTGTCAGAGCAGCTCTTCAAGCGCGGCAAACAGCCGATCATTCTCCTCAGGCGTGCCGATGGTGATCCTGAGGATGTCGCGCAGCGCGTAGCCTAAAAGCGGGCGCACGATGATGCCGCGCTTCATAAGCTCCGAGGCGATCTTCTGGGCATCGCGGGCGCCAAAACCCACGGCGACGAAGTTGGCCTTGGACTCTATGGCATCAAGGCCGTGCTTTGCGCAGAACTCCATGTAGCGCGCGCGCTCTTTCGTGTTGTTATCCACGGTCTTTTTGATGAATTCGTCATCATCGAGCGCCGCGGTGGCGGCGGCAAGCGCCACGGAGTTTACATTAAACGGGGCGCGCAGGCGGTTTAAAAGCGAGGCGATATCGGGGTTTGAGACCATGTAGCCTACGCGCAGCCCTGCAAGGCCGTAGGCTTTGGAGAACGTGCGCGAGACCACGAGGTTAGGATGCGCGGCCACCCATTTGGCGCTGTCTTCAAACGTCGGATCGCCTGAGTTGAACTCGTTGTAGGCCTCGTCTATGACCACGAGCGTGTCCTCCGGGACTTTCTTTAAAAAATCCTTCATGTCGCGGGAGCTGATCGCCGTGCCGATGGGGTTTGAGGGGTTGGCAAATGCGACAATGCGGGTTTTGGCGTCTATAGCCTGCAGCACTTTGTTGAGATCGACCTTCCAGTTGTCAAGCGGCACGTATTTAACCGCGGCGCCGTTGACGGTGCTCTCCATGGAATAAACCACAAAAGAGTACTTTGGCAGCACGACGTTGACCTCAGGGTTTACAAAGAGCTGGAACAGCAGGTTTATGAGCTCGTTTGAGCCTGCGCCCAGCGTCAGGCAGTCAGTGCTGTAGCCGAATTTCTGGTGCAGGCGTTTTTTGAGGTAATAGCCGTTGGAATCAGGATAGGTGTTGCCTGAGGCCACGGCTTTGGCAGCGGCTTCACGCGCCTTGGGGCTCATGCCAAAAGGGTTTTCGTTTGACGCCAGCTTGATGACGTCCGCAATGCCCAGCTCGCGCTGGACTTCTTCTATGGGTTTGCCCGCCTGGTAGGGTTTGATACGGCTGATGCCGCCGTTGGCCAGTTTCAGAAAATCAGTCATGATGGATCCTGTGTTCGCTAAAAGGCGCCTGGCGCCTTTGACATGCTTTCAATTTTAGCCTGTGAGCGCCAAACCTGCCAGATCGCAGCGGCGAGTGTGAAAGTGCACTGCGTTAAAGCGCCAAAGGCCGGAGCGGAAAATCCGCCCCGGCCTTTTGTTACAGGCTTAAAGCGCCTCAGGCGCGCACTTCAGTGCTGTTCTCGTCGAAGTCGTGATCGAGGTTTTTGATCTGCGGCTTGTTCTGTTTCCAGTAAGGCGAGAGCTCGCGCAGCCTCGAGATGATCCCCGGGAGCACCTTTAAGGTCTCGTCGATGTCGGCATCCGTGGTAAAGCGCGAGAGCGAGAAGCGGATGGTGCCATGGGCTGCCGAGAACGGCACGCCCATGGCGCGCATGACGTGCGAGGGCTCCAGCGATTCCGACGAGCAGGCAGAGCCTGACGAGGCGGCGATGCCGTGCTCGTTTAAGAGCAGCAGTATGGCCTCGCCCTCAACGAACTTGAAGGCAACGTTTAAGGTGTTGGCAGTGCGGTTTGCGGGATCGCCGGTGACAAAGCACTCAGGGATCGTCTTGAGGATGCCGTCCTGCAGGCGGTCGCGCAACGCGCGGATGCGGGTGTTGACCTCATCCAGGTGCGCCTTGGCCAGCTCGCAGGCAACGCCCAGCCCCACGATATACGGCACGTTCTCGGTGCCGGCCCTGCGGCCGCGCTCCTGGTGCCCGCCTTTCATAAACGGGACGAAACGGGTGCCGCGGCGCACGTAAAGCACGCCTATGCCTTTGGGGGCGTGGATCTTGTGGCCGGAGAACGAAAGCATGTTCACAGCGGTCTTTTTCAAATCTATGGGCACCTTGGCCACAGCCTGCACCGCGTCCGTATGGAACATCACACCGTGCTCGCGGGCAAATTCGGCAAGCTCGGGCACCGGATAGATGTCGCCGGTCTCGTTGTTGGCCCACATCACGGAAGCCAGCGCCGTTTTGGAATTGAGCAGGCTCTTGAACTCGTTCACATCGAGATCGCCCTTGTCGTTGACGCCGACATAATGGACTTTGACGCCGTGGGCCTCGAGGAAGGCGCAGGTCTGCATGATCGCCGGGTGTTCAACGGAGGTGGTGACGATCTCGTCTTTGCCCTTCTGCGACCACAGCGACGACCACAGTGCCGTGTTGTCGGACTCGCTGGCGCATGAGGTGAAGATGATCTCATCAGGGTGCTCGGCGCCCAGGAAATCCGCGACCTGCTCGCGGGCTTTGGCTATGGCCTTGTCCACCGGCAGGCCGAACCCGTGCTGGGAGGAGGCGTTGCCGTAGTAAGTGGTGAAATAAGGCATCATGGCCTCGATCACTTTGGGATCGATCTGCGTGGTGGCGTTGTTGTCGAGGTAAATGCCGCTGCCGGCGCCTAAGTTGTAAACGTCCATGTCTCCTCCTCAGCGCGCGCTTACCTTAACCTGGCGGCCGGTGCCGTCAGTGAGTTTCTTCGTGATGAAATCCAAAGTCATGGTCTTCATCATGCCTTTGGCCGCAGGGCCTGAGAGCCTGACGATAATGTCCGTGCCCTCTATGGCGTCAAGCTCCACACCAGAGCCGTCTTCTTTGAGGCCGGAATTGATCTCCTCAAGCAGCTTTTTCACATCGTTGTAGATCGGTGACTGCTCGGTCTTCTGATCTATGGACGACTTGATCTGCGCAGCCGACGCGGCCGCGCTGGTGACGACCTTGGCCTCGATGGGGGTCGGGACGGTGCCCGGGCGGGGCACGCCGCATTTTTCCAGATCCTCCCAGACCTCATCGATGATCTCTTCGATGCGCATTCTGCAGGATCCGCAGCCGCCGCCGGCTTTAGTGTAATTCGTGACTTCCTCGACCGTCGTCAGGTGGTTTTCCCAGATGGCTTTTTTAATCTTGTTGATGCCCACGCCGAAGCAGTGGCAGATGAGTTCGCCGTCATCGTGGGATGACTCGTAGCTCTGGCCGTGGTAGTTGGCGATGGCCGCGTCCAGGGCCTCACGTCCCATGACGGAGCAGTGCATCTTCTCGGGGGGCAGGCCGCCTAAATAATCGACGATGTCCTGGTTGGTGATCTTCTGAGCCTCTTTAATGCTCTTGCCCTTGATCATCTCGGTAAGGGCGGAGGAAGAGGCAATGGCGCTGCCGCAGCCGTAGGTCTGGAAGGCGGCGTCCTTGATGACGTCGGTCTTGGGATCGATCTTCAGCATGAGCCTTAAAGCGTCGCCGCAGATGATGGAGCCCACATCGCCGACGCCGTTGGCGTCCTCGATGACGCGCGCGTTGCGCGGGTGCAGGAAATGGTCTTTGACTTTATCAGAATAATTCCACATTTTTTGTCCTTGTTGCAGTGATCCCCTAAGGGACGGAAGGGTCTCCTCCCTTCCTTCATTCTTCTGAATACGGCTTCGGAGCCTGAACAAGATTTTCAGTCCGCCAAAGCCCAGGCCGTATTTCCGGGAACGCCGCTATTTTACAGGAACGGCGCGACAGCGCGCTCAAACTGATGCTTTGTCTCATATTTGCCTGCCAGGCGTTAAAAAGCCGGAGGTCATGGCGTTTTATGGGGACATGCAGGCAGCGGGGACTGCAAGCTTAAGCCGTAAAGCCTTATTGCACTTGCAGGGCCTGCTGTGCGGCTCTGAGCTGTTCGAGCGCAAGAGTGCTGCGCCTCATACTGCCGGTGTGGCGGCCCTTTTGGGTCCTTTTGAACTCATCCTCAAGGCAGCTGATTTTCACGGCGATCGCCAGAGCGTTGCCTGAGAGCGCGAGGCGCTTTATGTAATCCGCATAGGGAAGACCTTTGCCGCGGGTGAGCAGTTTCAGGGCCTCAAGCTCGCGGCCGTTCACCCCTCTTAGCGCAAGGCTTGCGGCATTGCAGTACCTGTGGCGCTCCAAAGCCTCATGCAAAAAGCCCGTGATTATCTCCTCTTTGCTGGTGCCGCAAAGCGCAACGGCAAACACATGGAGGATGAAAGGATCGCCGTTAATGTCCTTTTGATCCTTGTGGATAAACAAAGCCTCGCCGGCCGCACCGTCCACCGTGATCTCCTCAACCCGCACGGCGGCGGTGCTGTCCTCGTAAATCCCCTCGCCAAGCTTTGCCAGGTGCTCATCCCAGGCCTGCTCAAGCTTTTGAGCCTGGGAGGGTGTGAGCATCCTCCCCGAGTGACCGCCTGACCAGTCAAAATCCGGGACGGCCGCCGCAAGCTGCGCTGTGGTAAACAGCGGCGCTTTGTCAGGGTTGAACATATGATCAGGGCTGAAATCCGAGTAAAAAATCCGGCGGACTTTGCCTGACCAGTCCTCAGCCTCATAGGGATCCGACGTGAGGTAACCGCTCATCACCACGCCCGCCGGATCTGCTCCGACCTTTACCATAAAAAAGCGATCGCCGTCGCGGGCCTTGTCATGCTCAAAGACGCTCCAGTTAAAATCAGCGAGTTCAAAGCATGACATGTCCTCAGCAAAACGCCTGCTCCTGTAAGATGAGACGGCCGGGTTCCACATCAGAATGAAAGTGTTCATTTGCGCTTAAAAGATCCAGCAAAAACGGATGACGCTTTAAACACGTTATGCCACAGCGAGGATGAATGCATTCAGGACGATCACAAAAATTCACCGCAGCAGGCAGAAAAAAGCGGCGCCATGGGCGCCGCCTCGGGATCAAAGCCCAAAGATCAGGCGTGCACAGCGCCTGCCTCGTAGCCTGCATCGGTCACGGCCTTTTTTAAGGCTTCATCGGAAACCTCCGCGCCGCACTCGACTACGGCGTTTGAGCGCTCAAGCGACACCTCGGCGCCCGCAACGCCCGGCACGGCCTTTAAAGCCTTAGTGACCGCCGCCACGCAGTGTTTGCACGACATGCCATTCACGGTTATGGTCTTTTTCATAAGTTCCATCTCCTTTTTGTCAGAACTGCTTTGGAGCTTTACGAGCGCCAGCCTCAGGGCGTTGAGCCCGACGCACACGCTCGACAGGCTCATGAGGATCGCGCCTGCCATCGGGGTCAGTTTAAGCCCCCAGGATGAGAACAGCCCGGCGGCGATCGGAATAAAGATCACGTTGTAGATCATCGCCCAGAACAGGTTCTCGCGGATGTTCGTGATGGTCTTGCGCGACATCGTCAGCGCGTTTGCCGCATCCGTGAGATTGCCGTGCAGCAGCACGACCTGGCAGGAGGACACCGCGATGTCCGAGGTTCCGGCAAGGCCGATGCCCGTGTCGGCCGTGGCCAGCGCCACGCTGTCGTTCACGCCGTCGCCGACCATGACAACGTTCTGCCCCGCGCCCTGCAGCTTTTTGATGATCTCAGCCTTGTCCTGAGGGAACAGCCGCGCGCGGTATTGGGTGATCCCGGACTCAGCGGCAATCGCCGCGGCGATGCGCCCGCTGTCGCCTGTAAGCATCAAAACCTCAGCGCCCATGGCCTTTAAGGCGGCAACCGCGGATTTGGCCGAGCGCTTTAACTCATCTGCCACGACGGCCTGCCCGGCGATCTTTTCGTCCTCGATGATCAGCATGACGCTGCGCCCGGCGCCTTCCTGCACGCTGATATAGCTCTGCGCCTCCTCGCTTAATTTAGCCCCCAGTTTTTCGGCAAGTCGCTCATTGCCGATCCCGTAACGGTGCCCGTTTACCGTGGCGGTTACACCGCAGCCTTCGGTGAATTGGTAATCCAAAGCCTCAGGAAGCGCACCCTGGGCGTATTTTTTATAAAGCGCGCGCGCCAGCGGATGTTCGCTTTTTGCTTCCGCGGCCGCAACGGCGGCTTTTACCCGCTCCTGTTCTGCTCCGCTCTCAAAGCGCTCTGCCACCACATTCATGCTGCCATAAGTGAGCGTGCCGGTCTTGTCGAACACAAACACCGTAGCCTTGCGCAGGTTTTCAAGCGCCTCGGGGGATTTGAAAAGTATGCCCGCGGAGGCGGCGCGGCCGGTGCCAGCCATGATCGCCAGCGGCGTCGCCAGCCCCAGGGCGCAGGGGCAGGAGATCACGAGCACGCACACGGCGTAATTGAGCGCTGCGGCAAAAGGCGCGCTAAAAGCGAAAAACCAGATGAGAAACACCAGGCATGCGATCGCGATGACCGCCGGCACGAAATAGCCTGCCGCCACATCGGCAAGGCGCGCTATGGGGGCTTTTTTGGCGTTGGCCTCGTCCACCAGCGCGATGATCTTCGAGAGCGTTGTCTCCGCGCCCACCGCGTCGGCGCGCACTTTAAGGTGCCCCGACGAGAGCACGCTTGCCGAAATTATGCGGCTGCCCGCCTTTTTGGCAACGGGGCGGCTCTCGCCGGTGAGCGCGCTTTCATCGCAATAGCCCTCACCTGAGATCACCGTGCCGTCTATGCCTGTCTGTTCCCCGGCGCGGATCACGACCACTTCGCCTTTTTTGATCTCGGAAAGCGGTACATCAGCCTCTTTGCCCTCGCGCTCGACGCACACGAATTTAGGGGCGAGATCATAAAGCCGCATCACGGCGTCGGCAGCTGAGACCTTGGTGCGGGCCTCAAAATACTTGCCTATGGCCACAAAACACAATATGCCGGCCGCGGAATCAAAAAAAAGCGGGTTTGAGCCTGAGAGCGCCTCGAGGCCCGCCTCTTCAGGCAGCGTCAGCGCGTTGCACAGCGAATAGCAAAATGAGGCCAGCGAACCCAAAGACACCAAAGTGTCCATGTTAAAGCCCAGATGCCTGAGGGCGCGGAAGGCCGAGATGAAGTACTTGCGCTGCAAAAACATCACGCCCAGCGCCAGCAAAGCCTGCACGGCGGCGCTGAGCCCGGCAGAAGGGATGAGCCTCAGCGAAAAAGCCGGGCCCATGGCGATTAAAAGCAGCAGTGCAAAAAGCGCAAAGCTTAAGATCAGCTGTTTTTTCTGGCGTTCGCGCTCTGAGGTGTCGGCCTTGGCGGCTTTGGCCTCGCCGCCTGAAGGCGCCGCGTCATAGCCGGCGCCGCGCACGGCCGAAATGATCTCCGCGTCCGTGACGGCGTTTTCGGCCACCAGCGTCATGCGGTTTTGCAGCAGCGCCACATTGACATCGCTTACGCCTTTGATCTTTTTGACACTGCGCTCGACTTTCGCAGCGCAGGCGGCACATGACATGCCTTTAATCTCAAAATTCTTACGGTTCATCTTTCTGTTGTACCGGGTATTTAACTGCACGCATTGCTTGGTGCAATGCTGGTTATCATAGGCTAACTAAAAGGCGGCCGCAGCCGCCTTCGCGATTTTTTTTCATTCTCAGGCGGCAGCGGCGCCGGCGCGGCCGGCGGCCCAGGATTTGCCCTTTACAAAAGTCAGCGCGCGCATGGCATTTAACACCGCAAGGATGAGCACGCCCACATCACCGAAGATCGCAAGCCAGATGCCGGCGATACCCAAAGCGCCCAGCGTCAGGATCAGGAGTTTCACGCCTATGGAGAACCACATATTCTCCAAAGCCAGGGCGTAAGTTTTGCGCGAGAGCTTTACGGCCTGAGGGATCCTCGTGAGGTCGTCGTTCATCACCACGATGTCGGCAGCCTCGACGGCCGCGGCCGAGCCGAACTGCCCCATGGCGATGCCGGCGTCAGAGGCGGCCAGCACCGGAGCGTCGTTTATGCCGTCGCCGACAAAACCGGCCGTGCCGTATTCCTCTTTAAAGGCCTCAAAATTTTTAAGCTTGTCCTCAGGCAGCTGTTCTGCAAGCACCTTTGTCATGCCAAGCTCTTTTGCTGCAGCCTGTGCCGCGGCATTTTTGTCGCCGGTGATCAGGCAGGTCTTAATTCCCAGGGCGTTTAAGGCGGCGACAGCCTCGCGGGCGCCGGGTTTGGGGCGGTCTTGCAGCGTGATAACGCCTAAAAGACGGGAGTCCTCAGTGACATAAATATCGGTGCCGCTGTTCTCCTCGCGCCTCACCTCGCCTGAAACGAGCTCTTTTGCCAGCTCATAGCGCCCGGCAGCCATGCGGTGTCCGCCCAGCATGGCGCTAAGCCCCATGCCGGCTTTTTCACAAAGGCCTTCTGGCTCCTGAAGCTCCAGCCCTTTGGCCTCAGCCGCCGCAACCACGGCCCGGGCCAGCGGATGGTTTGAGAGTTTTTCAAGCGCCGCGGCCTTGGCAAGCACCTCGTCCTCGCCTGCGCCGCCTGCAGCGCGCACCGCGGTTACCGTAAATTTTCCAGAGGTCACGGTGCCGGTCTTGTCAAAGGCCAGCGCCTTGAGCCTGGCGAGGTTTTCAAGGTACACGGAGCCTTTGATCATGACACCGGTTTTTGAGATCGCCCCCATGCCCCCGAAGAATGACAGCGGCACCGAGAGCACGAGCGCGCAGGGGCAGGACACGACGAGGAACACCAGGGCGCGGGTCCCCCAGTCGCTCCACGAGGCACCTGAGACAAAGAACGGCACCAGCGCCATCAGGGCCGCGCAGATCACCACGATCGGGGTGTACCACACGGCAAAACGCCTTATAAGCGCCTCCGGGCGCGATTTGTTCGCGGCGGCGTCCTCTATGAGGTTTAACAGCCTTGTGATCGAGGAATTGCGGTAATCGCGCGTCACGGCAAGTTCTATGACATCGGCGCAGTTGACGCAGCCTGAGGGGATTTCCTCGCCGCGGCGGAACATGCGCGGCTCGCTCTCCCCTGTCAGCGCGGCGGTGTCGACGGCGGCCGTCTCGTTTTTAAGCGCGCCGTCCAAGGCGATCACCTCGCCTGCGAGCACGCGGATCACCTCGCCTTTGCGCACTTTGCGCGGTTTGACGATCCGCTCGGAGCCGTCGGGATCGACCACCCGGGCGCTCTGCGGCTTGAGCTTTACCAGCGAGCTGATCTCGCTGTGCGCCCGTCCGCGGGCGTATTCCTCAAACATCTCCCCTATGAGGTAGAAGATCATGACTGCCAGCGCCTCAGGGTACTGGCCGATGCCGAAGGCGCCGAAAGTGGCGATCACCATGAGCGTTTGCTCGTTGAGCCTGAAATGCAAAAACAGCCCTTTGAACGCTGCGATCACGATCTTCCAGGCGATGAGCGCGTAAGCGCCCAGTGAGAGCGCAAGCTGCAGCAGATCCGGGATCGCCTGGTGCGCGTGCTCGCACACCGCCAGCAGTACCATAACCGCAGCTGCCAGCGGCAGCGTGATCCTCTCATAAAGGTCCATTTGCCTGAACATGCTTTTGCCTCCGCCCCGATCCTGATTTAAACGGAAAACTCTCAGTCGCGCAGCGCGACGGTGATCCCGTCCTCAAATCCGGCGGCCACCTCATTGGCCTGAGAGACGACTTCATCTTCGTCGGCATCGTCGTCGACATCCAGCACCAGCGAACCCATGGAGAAGTTAAGGTTGGCGCCCTTGAATTTTTTTGCCATCAGCCCCTCGAGTTTGGCGGCGCAGGCGGCGCAGTCCAGGCCTTCAATATCGCAGCGTACTTTCATGGTTTGCTCCTTTGGGTGATCCGAAAAGCTTTTACAGTTGAAAAGTTGTTCAACTGAGATAAGTATAAAACAGTTGAGCAATAGTGCAACTGTTTTATAAAAAAATTCAGCTCTGCACCTTCCGGGTGAAAAGCGCCCTGCGGTCGCTCTTAACACAAAGAAACTGCGTTTTTAACGCATTGGGGTTTAGATAGGAGAAAAGAAGCAAGAAACCGTTCCGGGCGCTGATGCCCGGAAGCTTTAAAGGAGGCTCCCATGTTCTCTGCCGCACTTTCAGACCGCCTGCTGTTTTTCAGGAAATTCCTCGCCTCCCCGCGCAAGACCGGCAGCGTCACGCCCAGCTCCCGCTATCTCACCGGGAAGATCTTCAAAGGCGCGGACTGGTCAAAGATCCGCTGCATCGCCGAGCTCGGCGCCGGCACCGGCGTGTTCACGGATTATATAGAGCGCCACCGCCAGAGCGGCTGCAAGGCGGTGATCTTCGAGCAGGACAACCGCATGCGCGACTCGCTCATGCTGCGCTACCCTGACATGAATTTCGCAGCCGAGGCTGAGCTGCTGCCCTGGGTTTTAAGCTCGCTGGGGACAGGGAGCGCCGATCTGATCATAAGCGGCCTGCCCTTCTCCACCCTGCCCCGCAGCCTGACGCTGCGCATCTTAGGCTGCGTGCGCGAGTCTTTGGCAGAAGGCGGGCGCTTTGTCGCCTTCCAGTACAGCCCGGCGCTGCTCCCGCTCTTCCGCCGCTTCTTCCCTGAAGTCAAAGTAAGCCTCGAGCTGCGCAACCTGCCGCCGGCGCTGATCTTTGACTGCTCGCTGTAAACGCCTCGCATGAAAAAGGCGGCCTGCGCCGCCTTTTTTCCTCTTCTGTTTCCCGCTCAGACATTCATGCTTGAGTGGGCTTCTTTTACCAGATCGTCGTAAAGCTGCATGCACTCCTGGTGGTGATCGTTGATGTAGTACACCTCCTGCTGCTTGTCAGAATCCGAGACCCCGGGCCTCATGATGGCCTGGGCGGCGTTCTCCAGCACTTCGGCCGCGTGCGACAGTCTGGTGCCGCCGATGCTCCTCGAGGTGGTCCTGAGCGCGTGCATCAGCGAGACATAGGTCTTCCAGTCGGCAACCTGCATGGCGCGATCCATCTTTTCACGGCGGCCTGAGTGCATCTTGCAGAACGTGCCGGCAAAGCGCATGTACAGACTCAGATCGTCCTTGCAGAACTTAAGCCCGGCGTCGACATCGAGCGTCTTGAGCGAAGGATCGTCGAGCACGGCATTGCGGCGCGTCACCGGAGATGGACCAGGATCATTGTTCACCTCAGGCCGCTGCACGGCGACGCCGCTGTCGGAGAACATCTGCTGCGGGCCATTGTTGGAAAAAGCCGCGGCGGTCCCGGCGTCGATTTCCGCGTCATTTTGCTGCGGCATCACCGGCTCGGCGCCGCCGTCGGAGAACACCACATCGCTGCCAGGCAGGCTGTCCGGGGAGAGCGCGCTGAAATCCGTCTGCGCGGGCTTGACGACCGAGATCTTCTCTTTAGGCAGATAGCGGCGCAGCAGGCTTTCCATGGGCGCGTGATCCACAGGCTTTACCAGCACGTCCGTAAAGCCCGCTTCCATGGCCTGGGATCTGGCTGTGGCCGTGTTGTTGCCCGTCATGAGGATCACCGGGGTGTCGCGGTTGAGGTTGTTTGGCATTTCCTTTGAGGAGGCCAGCGTCGTCACGCCGTCCATGCCCGGCATGTGCTCGTCGAGGAACACGGCGTCGTATTTGGCGCGGCACAGCTGCTGCAGGCATTCCTGGCCTGAATGAGCCAGATCGGCGCCCACCTGCGGATGGCCGAGCATTTTGGCGATGAGCTTTAAGCTCATGTCGTTGTCATCGACGACCAGCACTTTGGCCTGGGGTGCGGTAAACGAGGAGAAAGTCTCATCACGCTGGCGCTCAAGCATGCGGGCGCGCTCGGCGTAATCGCCTATGGGCTCAAGTGAAACTATAGCCTGCGGCACGGCGGCGGTGAACACCGAACCCTTGCCCGGGACGGACTGGATGTCGATAAAGCCGTTCATGAGCTTTAAGAGGCTGTAGCACAGCGCCAGTCCCAGCCCTTTGCCGCGGTGCATGACCGCCGCTCCCATGTTGTGCGCGAACTGCGAGAAGAAGCGCTCGCGCTCCTCGTCGGTGACGCCCGGGCCGGTGTCGCTGACCTTAAAGCGCAGCATCACGGATTTCTGATCTTCGCTGACATCGCCGGTGACCGAGAAGGCCACATAGCCGCGGGCCGTGAATTTCACGGCGTTATCCAGGAGGTTGCTGACGATCTGGCGGATGCGCACGGCATCGCCCAGCAGCCTGCCCGGGATGCGCGGGGAGACGTTCACGGAGAACTTGAGATCTTTCTTGACGCAGTTTGAGGAGGCTTCGCTGACCAGATCGTCGATCATGGTCGAGAGTTCGTACTCCTCGCGCACCACCTCAAGCCTGCCGCTCTGCACCCTGGCAAAATCCAAAAGGTTGTTGAGCACTGAGAGCAGCGTAACGCCGGCGCGGCGGATGGATCCGGCGAACTTTAAGATGTCAAAGTCGCGCGCCTTGTCCAGGATGCGGTAGTCGAGATCGAGGATGCGCCCCATGCGCGAGGTGACCTCGCCGGAGATAAAGGCGTAGGCGCTCTCGCGCACCTGCGCGACGAGTTCGGAGACCGAGCCGCGGGCCTCTCCTGCGGCAAGATCCCACGACTGCCTGGCTGAGAGCAGGATATACAGCCCGCCTGCCGAGAAGATCAGCATCAACAGGCCGCCGATGAGCTCAAGGATCAGCGTCACGCCGCGATAGCTGGTGAGCAGTTCCTCGGCTTTGACGTAACCCGTGACCAAAAAAGGCGAGTCCGGGACATCAGCCTCATAAATAAAGTAAGTCGCGCCGTCGGTTCCCGTGATCACCGAGGCTCCGGAAAGGCTGGTGCGGCGCTGCTCGGCAAGCTGCATAAAGCCGTGGCGCGTCTGCGCCTGGCTGAGCATCTCGGCGAGCTTTAACGATCCGTGCTTGGGATTGACGATAAATTTGTCCCCGCAGCGCACGGCCGCCTCGCCCAGGTTGCGGTAGCCGTCCAGGGCAAAGCCGTCGAGGAACATCGGCTTTATGACCTTGTAGAGCGCGTAGCGCACGTTGCCGTTTGCCGCGATGACCGGATAGACAAACAGCATGCCGAGATCCGGGTAATAACCCACCTGCGGCAGCCCGTGGAAGACCTGGGAGATTTCTGGGTAGCTGAGCATATCCAGGCCGCGGCCGCCTGCCACGGTACCGTCATAGCCCATGAGCCCGGCGTACGATCCCTCATCGTGAGTAATCGAGCGCACCGAATCGTCGATGTCGCGCTGATCGCGGGCATAGAGGATCTGATCGGCCGCATCATGCATTTGGGCATACTGCATGCGGACGCGCTCCGTGGTCAGCACAGACATGCGCTGGGCGTCGGAGGCGATCTGCTCGCTGATATATTCTTTTGAAAAATCGTTTAGTTTTTCAATACAAAGCAGGCCTGCGACCGCGATGAGCCCGATAAAGAACGCCAGCGTCATCACCAGGCGCAGGAAATGGAAACTCTGATCGGCGCTGTAAAGGCGTTCTACTACCATGTCCGGGAGCATTTCCTGCGCTTCGCGCAGCGCGCTCAGATCGCTCTCGGCCGCTGCGTTCTCCTGCAAGGCTTGATCAGGCGCTTTCGCCACGGCGCCGTTTTTTTGCGCCGGCGGCTGCCTGCCCGCTCCCTCCGGTGCTTTTTTGCCGGCAGAGTTTTGGACGTCTTTGCCCGCAGGATCTTTTTTGCCTTTGGCCGCGGCCGCCCTGGCATCCTGCTTCCCTCCGGCTTTTTTGGCAGCCGGAGCCTGATCTTTTAGCTGGGCGTTAAGCTTTTCCGCCGCCTGTTTTGGCGACATGCCGGGTTTGATCGCCTTTTTGCCAGGCGATCCCGCGCTCTTCTTTGCCTGCGCTCCCGCCGCGCCCGCAGCGCCCCCCGGCGCCTGCTGCGGCTTGGAAGGCCTGACGGTCTGCTGATCACTCATTGTCAGTCTCCGCCCCTTTTACGAGGTATTTCATGCTGTTTTGTAACTCTTCATCCGACAGGGGAACCCCGGATCGCCCGTGGCGCCCTCCGGCGCTGTCGGTCAAAACGCCGGTGAACACGGATATTTCGCCGCTCTCCAGCGCCTGCTGCGCTTTTAAAACCGCAGCGCGCGTTTTTTTAGAAACCCTGGGCGAAAAGCCCGTAAGCCCGGTCGCGCCGCTCTCCAGGCCGATCCACAGCGAACTGAGCAGCGCGTTTTCTTTAAGCGCGCGGAACATCTGCCGGTAATAGCTGTCCCAGTCGCAAAAAACCGCCGTGAGCTCATGCCCCAAAGGAGCCGCCCCGGGCGCCTCCATGGCGATGTAATCCGTCTTGCTTTGTTCGCACATCGCGGGAACATGGTTTTCGTTCCCGTGGTAAGCGATGACATCGGCGCCGTGCCCCTTAAGCCTCTTTAGCGCCTCCGCCTCGAGTTTTTCGCTGCTCCACTTGCCGGTGAAGATCACCTTGACCCGCGCTTTGGGCCTGACGCTCTGCGCCCCGAGCGCAAAGGCGTTGACGCCGCGCAGCACCTCGGGTTTGGCCCGGGCTGCGACATAGCCCAGGATGCCGCTGCGCGACGTCAGCGCCGCGACGATCCCGGAGAGGTAGCGCGCTTCATACATCCTGAAAAACACCGGATGGTAGTTTTTAAGCTTTAATGAAAAATCAAAGCCCGCAAACTGCACCCCGCTGTGGTCGGCCATGTAGCCCTCAAGCGCTCCCGGATCATCAAAACCCGTCAGCACGATGAGCCGTGCGCCGCCGCGGATCAGGCTGTCGCAGGCCTCCATCAGCCGCGCCCGATCCCCCTGAAGGTTGTCCGCTGTCAAAAGGACCAGTTTTTCCGCGGCGGCCGCGCGCTCGGCCGCGTCAAAATTAAACGCATACCAGCCGGGCGCATAGCGCGAGCCGTCCATAACGATCCCCGCGCGCAGCTTTTCGTCGATCCCGCCCTCCGAGCGCTGCACCGCGAAAACCAAAAGCAGCGCCGCAGCCAAAAGCGCGCAGATCTTTACCGGCGCGCTGATCCGGCGCAGCCCGTCGGCGAGCGTCAATTGAGGATCTCCACGCCCTGGGCGTACCAGTCGACTTTCTCAGCGAGCGTGCGATCGCTTAACACCTCGCCGCTCTTGCAGCGCACCTGTCCCAGGTTGTCTTTAATGAGCCCTGAGAAGATCTCGCCGCCTTTTTGGAACGAAACCTCCTGCGAGCGGATATGGTTTAGCACTTCCGTCGTCAAAAACGGCGAGCGCTCATCCAGCCACACCATGTTCTCGCCTATGCCGTACCAGCGCACCTTGCTCGGATGCACCGGAGAGATACGATGCTTGATGATCACATCGGCAAGGAACTCCCAGCTGATGTTGATCATGCCCAGCATCAGGCCGGGATCGTATTTTTCCGGATCTTCAAGGAACCCCACATAGCGCACCTTGCGGCGGCGGGCCTCCTGCGAGACCGAATCGTTGTAGAGCAGGTAGGAAAGCACCTCGGCCCCGCCTTCGTCTATGAGCCTGGAGGCCGCTTCCTGGCCTTTGGCGCGGCTCTCCCAGTCATGGGTGAACACAACCTTGATTTTGGCATCGGCGCGGGCGTCGCGCGCGCCCATGGCAAAGGCGTTGATATTGCGGTTTACAAAGCTGTCAGGCTCCCCTGCCACGTAGCCGAGCACCGCTGTCCGGCTCATCATGGCGGCCGTGAAGCCTGCCATGTAGCTTATCTGGTAGACGCGCACCCAGTAGGAGGAGAGGTTGCGCCTTAACGCAAAATCGGTGAAAGCCACGAAATCGGTGGCGGGGTGCTTGCTGATCTCCTCGCTGACCTCATCGCGGTAATCGCGGGAGCCTAAGATCACTGTGGAAGCGCCACGGTCTATAAGCGTGCGCACGGCCTCGACGGCTTTGCCGGTGCCCGCCTTAACCCCCTGGGCATAAAGCAGCCGCCCGCCGGCGCTCGAAACTGCCCGGCTTACGCCCTCAAACATCGACTTGTTCCAGCCCGATGAATCCACGGTGCCAGGAAGCACCAGCCCGTATACCGCAGGCTGCCCCTTGCCCGGGCCTGAAAGCCCGGTGCGCGCCGACATAAACAGCAGCAGCACGCCTGCGATGACGACCAGGGCGCCCAAAAATGCGATGAGATGTCCGCGTCCTCTGACAGAGAGCATCAGTAAACCCTTCCTAAGCCCCGCCCCGGGCGGAGCAATTTTATAAAACGCTGTCTCCTATCATAGGTTCAAACGGCTTGATCTGTGAGAGCTTTAACTCAGTTTTGGGATACGAAATGAAATTTTTGCGCTAAAAAGCGCCCCTCTTTGCTCAAAACACGGTCAAAAAGGCTTGCAGGGCGCTCACATCCCCGCGGGAAAATCCGGGAAGAGCGCGGCGCGGCCTTGCGCGCCGTTGCTCTTTGCAAAACGCAAATGCGCCGCGTGCAGGCGTTTTAGCACCGACTCGAAAAAGCGCAGCATGCCGTCAGCGCGCCCGTCGCGCATGAAGGCGCTGAGCCTTAGCGCAAAGAGCTCGTCATCCTTGGCTGGCACGGAGGCCGGGCACCAGCCCCATGAGGCGAGCGCGGAGTTTAAAAACAGCGCAGCGGCAAGCGCGTGCGTAATGCTCCCGGGATGTTCCCACAGCACATAAAGGAAGCCGTTAAAAGCGCGCAGGCGCCTGTCTTTGACGCGCTGCTCAAGGAATGCAAAGCCCGCGCCTGAATCCCGGAGGGGTTCTGCTGCGCCTGAGAGCGCCTGAAGCAGGATCACGAAGAATTCTTCGCTAAAGGAGAATTTGCCGTCGCCGGCAAGCTCAAGGGCGCGGGCTCCGGCCTGCAAAAAGCGCAGCGCCAGATTTTTCTCCTCCTCAGGAGCCGAAGGGACTTCAACGCCCTTGGAGAGCATCTCCACCTGCGCCTGCGTCAGCGCTTTTTTGCCGAAAGCGTGCATCCAGGTGAGCGCCTGGTAAGGCATGACCGCGCGGAAAACCCGCAGCGCGTGCGCCGCGCTGTCTGTGCGCGAGCGCTCCAGCGGCAGGATAAAACTGCCGTGCGCGGGCTGCATGCCGCCCAGGGCGTCGCCGTCTTTGTGTTTAAAATCCATTAAGAGCCTCTTATAACGCTCAGGCATCCTCGATCGCGCAGAGATCCCGAAATTCCGTGTCATCAAGCCCGTAGCAGCGCGCCGCCTCAAGTTCAAACGCCGCCCGCCCGGCGCTGTCCGGGTAATGCTCCGCCAAAGCGGCAAGGCGCTGCGCCTGTTCATCTGTAAGCTCAGGCAGCGGCAGCGCCTCAAGGAAGCTGCGCAGCACCTTGAGCGAACGGAAGCGGCGCTTCCAGTAAAAGCCTGCCGTCATGGAGTTTAAAAGGCAGACCAAAGCCTTGGACTGGACAAGGCTCAGCTTCGGGATCATGAAGTTGCAGCTGTTGAGCGTCAGCCTGCCCTGGGTGTCCAAAGCCGCCACGGGGCGCGTGGCGATAAAGCGGTAGACTATCTTGCATTTGGAGCGAAAGAATTCCTCAGGCGGGCACTGCTGGAAGGCGGAGCGCTCAAAGCGCAGATAGCGGCCGCTGTTTTTGATGTGAAAAGGCGTGACGTCCTGGCCGCTTATGATCTCCTCGCCGCCTGCAAAAGGCGCAGAGCGCAGCGCTTTGGCGTTTCCGCCTGTGACTATGCCCATGGAAAAAACCGCGGCATCTTTAAGCTTAAGCGGGTTTTTCAGCTCCTCGATGCGACGCATCAGCGCATATTCCTCATCCGTGATCAAAAAGCCGAAATCGCCTGCAGGCCGCATTTTTTTCACCGTAAACGCGCGCCCGGGCGCCGTGACGGCGATCTCTCCCTGGGGCGCGGACTTTGTTAAAGTGAGGATCACGCTGGGACACTGCACGCCGCGGAACGCGTCGCCAAGGTAGTCAGCCGCCGCCACTGCCGCTTTTTGGGATACAAAATCCCGCACCTGACGGTGCGCCTCCACGTCAAGCAGCGCCTGCGGGAGCAGAAAGCGCAGCATTCCGCCCCGCCTTAATAGCTGCAGCCCCCTTTGCACGAAGAGATCTGCAAGGCAGGGCCGCGGAGAGGACACGGCAAAGCGCCTGCGGTAGCGCTCCTCAAGATCCTTTCTCGGGCACTGCCCCCAGGGCGGGTTGCCGATCACAGCGTCGCAAGGCGGCAGCGCGCGGGTAAGCAGGCTGTCACAGAGCAGAAAATGCTCCTCGTAAAATTCCTCGTCAAAGATCCCGGTCTCAAGCGCAAAACTCACGCGCGCGAGCGCCAAAGGCAAAGGCTCAATCTCCGCGGCATAAATGCGCTGCGGCGCCACGCCCGCTTTGAGCATTCTCAGCTCAAAGCAGCCGCTGCCGCAGCAGGGATCGAGGATGCTGCCCTGCCCGGGCAGCAGCGCGACCACGCGGTCTGCGAGCTCTGCGGGAGTGTAATAACAGCCGCGGCAGCTTTGGCGCCCGCCTTCCAAAAAAGTGAGATAGATGAGCCCAAGCGTATCCTCAAAGCGCACGCTTTCAATGCCCGGCGGCGCCGCCAGGCGGGCGCGCTCTGTAAGGCGCGCCGGGCTTACCCGCCCCTCCAGCGGCTTTAACAGGAAGTCATAGCGTTTTTCCTTAAAGCGCCCTGCCCTCCAGGCCTCGTAATAGGAATCCACAGGCTCGATGCCCGGGTTTAAGATGCGCCCACGGCCTGCAAGCAGGCGCAGCGCAACCTCCAGCAGCGCCGCGCGCAGCTGTGCTCCCCGCTCAGATGACGGGGCCTGGCACTTTAGAGCCAGACGCTCTGATGCCGCGGCGTTGGGCGACCAGGGTTCGACATAGTCGCAGCGCAGCGCTTTGTGCGCCGAGGCCGACTTGTTGCGCCGCGAGCTCAGCGAATGCCCGTCCTTTAAGATGGAGCTGCGCAATGCCAGCACCTCTGCGCGGGAAAACAGCGCCTGACCGCGCGCGCCGCGGCCTTTTTGCACGAGGCGCCCGAGCCTGGCCCAGTTGTGGGCCGTGGCGCGGCTTACGCGCAAAAGCGCGCCGGCCTCGGCAGCCCCGATCAGTTCCTCTCCTGATTCAGCGCCGAGCGCATCGACGGCTTTAATCTCGCTTTCAGGACGCATGCGTTTTAACCCGCCTTGTCAAAAATTTGTACATATTTTGTGCATTATAGTTCATGCGATCCGCCCGCCGCCATCAGCCTTTTATCCGCGTATCCCGCCCTTGACGCCGCTGCTTCAGGCGGTTGGTGGCGTTTTTTTTTGTGTGGCGCTTCATGTTTTTAAACATCACTTGCAAATATTTGGGACAAAAGCGCCAGCAGTCGTGTTTTTGCCCGGCGCACCTGGATTAAGCTTTTGCCCAAATGTCAAAAAAAGGTAAATCATGAACAGCCTGTCAAAGTCAAAATCGTTCCGCCTGAGAACCGAGATCATCCCCTGCATCAGCGTGGCGCGGGTTTTGGAAGGGCTCGGCCTTAAAGAGAGTGATCTCGTAATCACCGATCAGCGCTCCAAAGCCGTGCTGCCGCACGGGGCGCTTGATAAGTGCAAGGTGCTCATGCGCGATGGCTACGGCTCCGGGCTCACAACGGACGCCATGCTCGATCGCATGGCGCAGGACGCCGGCGCCGGCTACGAACGCGTTGTGGGCATAGGCGGCGGCGCCGTCATGGACTGCGCCAAGATCTTAAGTCTTGAGACCGTAAGCCCCTCCCGCGATCTGTTTTTGGAACCGGACACCATGCGCCGCGATCGCGCCCTCGCGCTTGTGCCCGCCACCCCGGGCAGCGGCTCCGAGGTCTCGCCTTACGCCACGATGTGCATCTCAGGCAGCCCCGAGCAGCGGCTTTTGGAGAGCCCGGCGCTTGCCTCCGACGAGGCCTGGCTGTGCCCGGATTTCCTGTCCGGCCTGCCCATGCAGCATCTGGCCGCCGCCTCCTGCGAGAGTTTCGTCCACGCCTGCGAGTCCTATGTCTCCCCGCGCGGCACCTTCGTAAGCCGCGCCCTCTGCGAGAAGGCAGTCAAAGCGATTTTGGGGATCTGGCGCGACTCCGTGCGCCACGGGCTGGGCACGGTGACGAAATATTTAAGCGAACTCCAGCAGGCCGGCACCCTGGCGGGCATCGCCTACGCGCTCACCGGAGCGGCCACGGTCCACGCTGTCGCCTACCCGCTGACCGTCAGGCTGGGGGTGCCCCACGGCGAGGCCTGCTACCTGGCCTTCTCCGAGGTCTTCAGGCGCTATGACCAAAAGAGCCACCCGCGCGCGCTCGAAGAGCTCAAAGGGCTGCTCTCCCGCATCCTGCGCTGCCGCGAGGACGAAGCCTTTGACGCCATAGACCGCCTGGCAGGCCTCGTGGTGCCCAGGCGGCGTCTGCGCGATCTGGGCATGACCGAGGAGCGGGTCATCGAGTTTACCGACACGGTGATCACCCGCTGCCAGCTTCTGACATCGAACTCTTTTGTCGAGCTCAGCCCGGGCGACATCGCCGGGATCTTCCGCGCCCTGCTTTAAACGAGCCCCTGCCTGGATAAAAAAACCGGGGGACAGTTGCTGTCTCCCGGTGTTTTTGCGGTCTTTCCCGCCGCCGTTCTCCTGATTGTTCCGGCTCATCGGCCGAAGCTTTTCTGAACCTTATGACTTTAAAACGGCTCTCGCGGGAATTTCTTTAGCCGCGCAACTGATATTTTCAAGGCGCCGCCGTTATCCGGAACGGTGCAAATTTTTAAAAACGGCGTTAAGATCTCAAGGCTCATAACTTAGGATCAGCAGGATCTCAATTGCATTATTACTAACGGACGTGCTGAGCGAGCGGCCGTTTTCCTGTAGCACCCATGGCAGACCAGTCACAATTTCTCCGGGTGGGCGTTGACATTGGCTCGACGACCATCAAGACCGTAATCCTCGCAGCAGACGGCTCGGTTCTCTTCAAATCGTATGAGCGCCATTTCTCCGAGACGGTCAAATCCCTTGAGCGCAATTTGGGCTACATTCGCAAACACGCGGGAGCCGGGCGCTTTTACTTTGCGCTCACCGGCTCGTCTGCCATGGGCCTGGCGCAAAAATCCGGCCTGCCTTTTGAACAGGAAGTCATAGCCTGCGCCGCCGCCGTGCGCCGTTTCATCCCGCAAACTGACACCGCCGTGGAACTGGGCGGCGAGGATGCGAAGATCACCTATTTCTCAGGCACCATGGAACAGCGCATGAACGGCGCCTGCGCAGGCGGCACCGGCTCGTTCATCGATCAGATGGCAACGCTGCTCTCCACCGATGCCCAAGGGCTCAATGATCTGGCCGCCCGCGGCACGGACATCCAGACCATAGCCTCGCGCTGCGGCGTTTTCGCCAAGACCGACGTGCAGGCGCTCATGAACACTGGCGTCAGCCGCGAGAACATCGCGCTCTCCGTGTTCCAGGCTGTGGTAAACCAGACGATCGGCAACCTTGCCCAGGGCCGGCCCATCAAGGGGCGCGTGGCCTTCTTAGGCGGGCCGCTGCATTTTTTAAGCGTGCTGCGCGAGCGCTTCATCGCCACTTTGGGGTTAAAGCCTGACGAAGTGGTGGAAGTTGAGGACGCCAACTATTTCGTGGCGGAGGGCGCCGCCATTTGCAAAAACGCCCGCCTCACCACGGCAGACGAGCTTGAAACCCTGCTCAAAAAAGCCGCGGCGCTCTTGGCAACCGGCGCGGGCTCAGCGGATCTGGCCCTGTTTAAGTCAGATGATGAATACGCGGCTTTCAAAGCGCGGCACGATCGCGACAAAGTAAAGCGCGGGAGCCTTGAGGATTACCATGGCGGGCTGTATGTCGGCATAGACGCAGGCTCCACCACGACTAAGCTTGCCGCGGTGAGCGCCTCAGGCGAGCTTTTGTATACCGATTACCAAAGCAACGCCGGCGCTCCGCTTGACACCGTGATTTCAGAGCTCAAAAAGCTCTATGAGACCATGCCTGAGGGCGCCACCATCGCCGGATGCTGCTCCACAGGCTACGGCGAGGATCTCGTGCGCGCCGCGCTGCACGCCGACTGCGGCGAAGTCGAGACTTTCGCCCACCTGCGCGCGGCCCGTGAATTCTGCCCTGACGTGTCCTTTGTCATGGACATCGGCGGCCAGGACATGAAATGCTTCTACGTCAAAGACGGCGTCATCGGCGGCATCACCTTAAATGAGGCATGCTCGGCAGGCTGCGGCTCATTTATCGAGACCTTCGCCAAATCGCTGGGCATGGACGTCGGCGGCTTCGCCGCACTGGCGCTTAAATCGCGCGCCCCTGTGGATCTGGGCACCCGCTGCACCGTGTTCATGAACTCCAAAGTCAAACAGGCCCAGAAGGAAGGCGCCCGGGTCGCCGACATCTCCGCGGGCATCGCCATCTCGGTGATCCGCAACGCCCTGTTCAAGGTCATGCAGCTGCGCGATGTCAAAGCGCTGGGCACGAAGATCGTCGTCCAGGGCGGCACGTTCCTCAACGACGCCGTGCTGCGCGCCATGGAAAAACTTCTGGGGCTTGACGTTGTAAGGCCGGATCTCGCCGGCCTCATGGGCGCCTATGGCGCGGCCCTGCTGGCTAAAGAGCGCGGCAGCGGCGTCTCAACCCTTTTAGGCCCTGACCGCCTCGGCGTTTTTTCCGCCAAGAGCCGCACTTACCGCTGCCGCAAGTGCGGCAACAACTGCGCGATCACTATGCTGCGCTTTGCCGACGGCGGCCGCTATTACACCGGCAACCGCTGCGAAAAGGGCGTGGGCGGCAAAGCCAGCGCCACCGGCGAAAACGACATTTACTGCTACAAGTACGAACGGCTTTTCGGCTATGAACCGCTGAAAAACGCGCCTCACGGGCAGATCGGTATTCCCCGGGTCCTCAACATGTATGAGGACTATCCTTTCTGGTTCACGCTGTTCACGAAGCTGGGCTACGAGGTGGTGCTCTCGGATCAGTCCTCGGCGGCGCTTTATTACACCGGCATGGCCACGGTGCCGTCGGATTCGCTGTGCTACCCGGCTAAGCTCGCGCACGGCCACATTATGAACCTCGTTGGCAAGGGCGTAAAAAAGATCTTCTACCCTTGCATCCCCATGAACATGAACGACGAGTTCATTCACCTCGACAACAACTACAACTGCCCGGTTGTCGCCTCCTGTCCGGAGAACATCCGCTCGAACATGGATGTGCTGCGCGAGGAGCATATAAAGTTCATGGAACCGTTCCTGCCCATAAACGATGAGCGCAGCATGGCAAGAAGGCTTAAGAGCGCCTTAAAGGACGAGCCCCTCTCAGGCCGCGACATCGATGAGGCCGTAAAAGCCGCCTACACCGAACTTCGGCGCTACAAGCAGGACGTCATGGAGCGCGGGCGCCAGATCATCAGCGATGCCCGCAAAGCCAGGCGGCATATCATCCTGCTTGCCGGCCGGCCCTACCACATAGATCCCGAGATCAACCACGGCATCCCCGAGATGATCTCCTCTTACGGCCTGTCGATCATCTCCGAGGACTGCGTGCGCAACCTCAAGGTCAGTCAGGAGCGCCAGGGGCTGGTAAACCAGTGGAGCTACCATGCCCGCCTCTACCATGCCGCAGAATTAACCGCCGAAAACCCCGACATCACGCTGATCCAGCTCTCCTCTTTTGGCTGCGGCCTCGATGCCATCACCACCGATCAGGTCAAAGCGATCCTCGAGGATCACGGGCGCATCTATACCATGCTCAAGCTCGACGAGGTCTCAAACCTCGGCTCGGCCCGCATCCGCCTGCGCTCGCTTTTGGCGACGCTCGCCCGCCGCGAGCCCCCGAAATTTGAGCCCATCCGCTTTGAAGAGCGCCCGCGCTTTACCGAGGAGTGCCGCCGCAAGCACACCATCCTGGCCCCGCAGCTGGCTCCGATCCACTTTGAGCTCTTTAAGACCGTGCTGCACAAATACGGTTACAACGTGGTGATCCCGCCGCTGCCTGAACGCAAGGACATCGATCTCGGGCTTGAATACGTCAACAACGACATGTGCTACCCGGCCATCGTTGTGATCGGCCAGCTTTTGGGAGCGCTCAGATCCGGCAAATACGATCCTGACAACACCTCGGTCATGCTTTTCCAGACCTGCGGCGCCTGCCGCGCCACCAACTACATGGCAGTGCTGCGCAAGGCCCTGAAATTCGCCGGCTTCCCGCAGGTGCCGGTGTTTGCCCTCTACGGTCTTGAAACCGATGCTTTCAAGCTGACTATGCCGATGATGCGCGACGCCATCAAGGCGGCGGTGTTAGGCGACACGCTCATGGCCTGCAACAACCGCGTGCTGCCCTACGAGCTGCACCATGGCGATGCCAAAGCCATGTACGATCGCTGGCTTGATGAATGCAAAAAGACGCTTGAAGGCAGCAGCGCCTCACAGTACCGGCGCACCGTGGCCGGCATGGTCGCGGCCTATGACGCCATGCCGCTTTTGGACATGCCGCGCAAGCCGCGCGTCGGCATCGTCGGCGAGATCCTCGTCAAATACCACCCGGTGGCCAACAACCGCCTCGAGTGCGAGCTGAATAGCGAGGGCGCCGAGGTCGTCATGCCTTCGTTCCTCGACTTCTTCCTCTACCTGGCCTGCGATGACATCATCAGGCATGATCTCTTAGACGGCAAACTCGGCGCCAAGCTTGCCTCCAAGATCTTCATCTCGGTCGTAAGCCATTTCAGAAAGCCGGCGGTCAAAGCCTTAAGCCGCAGCCGCCGCTTTGACGCGCCCTGCTCCATTTATGACACCATGAAGCTGGCCTCGCGCCATGTCTCCCCCGGCAACATGGCAGGCGAAGGCTGGTTCCTCACCGGCGAGATGGTAAAGCTCATAGACGAAGGCGTCCTGAACATCGTCTGCCTCCAGCCCTTTGGCTGCCTGCCCAACCACATTACCGGCAAAGGCGTTGTCCACCAGCTGCGCGAGGCCTATAAGGGCGCGAATATCGTGACCATAGACTGCGACTCAGGCTCCTCGGAGGTCAACCAGTTAAACCGCCTCAAACTGATGCTTACCGTGGCCCGTGAGCACAACGCCAAAGCCCAGGCGCTCTCAGATCAGGGGATCGCCTTCAAAAAGCGCGCCTGAGGCATCCAAAAACCAGCGCGCCGCGAGGTGTTTCCCCGCGGCGCGCTGTTTTTTCCCGTCCGGCTTTTACTGCGGCGCGGCTTCATTAAGATCGCAAAGTTTTCTCACCTCGCCTATTTTCAGCACTGTAAGCGCGCTGCCGCTTTCTGCGGCGGCCTTAAGCTCGTTCTGCAAAGGCTCGTCCCAGCGGTGGTTGGCAATGGAGTATTTGGAGTGGTGCACCGTGATGTAGTGACGCGCTTTTAAATCGCGCATCACCTGCGGCAGTTCCTGAGGCAGCGTGTGGATCTGGGGCCAATAACGGTCGTACTGGCCGTTTTCGAGCACCGCCAGATCGAGGCCGGGGAACTTTTCGCCTATAGCCTTAAAATGCGGGCCGTAGCCGCTGTCGCCGCCTGCGTAGATCCTGACGCCGTCAGGAGCCTCAATCACAAAAGATCCCCACAGCGCCTGGTTGCGCTTAAAGCCGCGGCCTGAGAAATGGCGCGCAGGCAGGCAGTGAAACACGAACCCGTTGTAAAAGCTTTTGCTCTCGCCCCAGTCGAGATCGGTGATCCTGCCCTCCTCAAAGCCCCATTCCTCAAAATCAGCGCCGATCCCCAAAGGCACGACCACCTCTTTTACGCGGGAGCGGATGGCCGTCTGGGTGTCATAGTCGAGATGATCCCAATGGTCATGGGTGATCAGCACATAATCGGCATCGGGCAGATCCTCAGGGGTCCACGGCTGCGTCCCCTCAAAGGGGCGGTTCATGAAATCAAGCGGCGCGCCTTTTACGAGCACCGGATCTATAAGCAGAATTTTGCCCGCAAGCTTTAAGATGTAACTGCTGTGGCCAAGCCACACGATGAGGTCTTCATCAGGCAAATGCCTGAGATCGGTTTTTTCAATTTTTAAGGACCTGTCAGGACGTTTGCCCGGATGCTCGGTCACCAAAAAATTCCACATGCTCTGTGCGAAGCTGCCGGTGCTGACCTCGGTGGGGATCTGGTTTACAAACTCCCCGTCCTTAAAATTCGGGGATTTAAGCGCGCGCTCCAGCCTTTGCCCTGAAAGTTTTGCTCCAAAAGGAGCGGTGTGCATCCACACCGCAAGCGCCAGCGCCGCGATTGCGGCAAGCGGCAGCAGCACCGCTGCGATCCTGATCATTTTTGACCTGCCCTTCATCTGTTCTTTTTCCTTAGAAACGAAATCCTGCTTTGCCGCCCGGCGGCGCTCCGTCTGGCTGTACCTTTTTGACCTTCAAGGTCAAAAACCTGCCTGTTCATAACTTCTATGCAAGCACGAGTTGAAAATCGGAGATCATCGCTTATACTGTCTTAGTACATTGGATTGCGAAAGCGTTTACGGCATCCTTGATTTATGCTGTCAAATGCGCTCGCAACAATGTTTATGCCACAGCCTGCCTGCCGCCTTGCACAAAGGTTTGCACTCTCCTGTGTCCGCTTTCGGAATGTTAAATCCGAAATAAAAGCGGGTTAAGAATAATAAAACGTTAAGAACTCAGCAGAGAAAAAGCGCCTCATGCTTTATTCATTTAGCATCTTCAACCACGGAAAACTGCAGGATCTCACCGTGGTCTTCAGAAGCCGCGATCGCTTAAACCCCGGCAATACAGAATACAGCGGCATGCTGCCCTGCCAGGAGGCGGTAAAAGGCCGCCTCACCTTGGGTCTTTTGCGCTTGCAGTCCCACGCGGTCAAGCGCGATTTCTTCAAAGCCAGCGCCGCCTTTTCGCGTCTTTTGGACGGCGCGTCCGTAAAAACCCTGGACATCAGGCCCAACCCGCAGCTCTCCCAAAGCGGCATCGCCGAGCACGGCTATGCGGCCGATCTGCGCATCACCGATGAGCTGAACTCGCTGCAGGCCCACCGTGCCCGCTACACCGTGCGCTTTAACGGCTGCAGCATCATCTCGGAGGAACTGAGCGTCGACAACCGCGAGATCGCGAGATCGCGCCACGGGCGCCTGAGCTTCTGCGGGCTGTCGCTTGATCACCGCTGCAATGAGGATCTTAAGGACACGCTCTATCCTGAGTATCTCCAAAACTGCGTAAACTGCGGCAGGCAGGACTCGGTGCTGCTGCGCATCGCCGCGCGCTTCCCGGGTTACCTGCCTTTGGCCTGGAGCGCCGAGCGCGAGCTGCGCTCGCTCTTCAATGGCATCCGCATGTTAAGCGGCAGCGGGGACGCCGGCAAAAATGCGGAGACCGGGTTCGCGCTCGATGATCTGGACAGGCTGCGCTCCATCGCCTGATCCCAGGCGCATACAGCAAGGGCGGCCGCACGGCCGCCCTTGTTTTTGCGCTTTAGGCTTTACTCCGCAGGTTCTTCTGCGGGAAGCTCGTCTGATTCCATGGAGACGTCAGCGTCCTCATCCTTGCCAGGGTTCTTATCGTTGACCGGGACTTTGACACCGATCGCGCCGCAGAGCATCTCATAGGGGATGCGCTCCTGGGCGATGCGCACTTTGAGCCCGAAGATGCCGGAGGAGAGCAGGCGGTACAGCGAAGCTTCCTGCGGCGTCAGGGCTGTCGGGGTCACAAGATCCTGGGCTGACACGTCGTCAAAGGTCCAAAGATCTTTGTTATTGATAAAGGTCTGCTCATCCATGAGCAGGGACGTGGTCTCCGGCAGGTAAACCCTGACATTGTTGAGCATCACGAAAGATCTGAGATCTATGGAGCCTGAGAACTCGCAGCGGGCGTTGGCGATCCACGGAGTCTTGCACAGCGCGGCCAGCGAGTGGGAAGGAGTGACCACAATCACGGTGCCCGGCACGTCCGGCAGCGAGAGCGCCGAAGCGATGTCCTCGAGGAAGATCACGCGCGAGGGCTTGATATCGAGCTCGGAGAGCTCTTTGACCGGCACAGCCAAATAGCGCAGGTTGCCGGCTTTGGCGCGCAGCACATGATCGAGGATCACGATCCTGATGAGCGCCGGCGGCGGCACCAGCCCCAGCTGCAACAGATCTTTGCGCAGCGGGTTGAGCTTTAAGTAGGCGCGCAGGAACACCAGCAACAGGCCGCGGTGGCCTTCAAACCATGTGGTGTCGACGCCGCGGATCTTCATCTCGCGGATCAGGCTGCCGCTGTTGCGGTGCGTGATGATCCAGCGGCACACTTCGACGAAACGGCCAAAGTCGACGTCATCGAGCGTCGTCAGCGTGGAGATGTTCTCAATAGAGCTGTCTATGAGCTGCGGGAGCTTCTCAGCGATGATGTCCAGGCGCTTTAAGGCGGTGTGGTACTCCACAAGGTGTCCGGCCCAGGTCACGACTTCATCAGGGCGTTCAAAGACCAGGTGCACCGGCACCTCGACCTTGCCCAGCCCCGGGTATTCTTTTTCCAGGAAATCAACTTTGCCTGCGGCCAGCTCGCGGTGCCAGTCATCGCAGAAAGCGATGAACTCGTCCTTGTGCGCGGCCACTTCCTGATCATCGGTGGGGGCGTCCAGGTAAATGCGGAACGGGAAGCCCTGGATGACGTGGCTGTCCTTGACGTGCTCGGTCAGCCAGGTGATGACTTTGGTCCTGTAGATATTGTTGATTTCGGTGCGAATACTGTTGCGACTTTTCACAGTCAGCTCCTTAACGTTGCAATCCATCCGCTGTTAAATAAAGATGATCCAACATTATAGGCTTTGCGTCAAACGTTATTTTTGCAAAACCGTTGTCCCATCAAGGATTTTCAACGGAGAGACCAGCGGCGCGATGCGTTTGGCGTTAAGCGCCTTGGCCTGGGCGCGCCTTAATTTGAAAAAATCCTTGAGGATTTTGGAACACTCATCCTGCAAGATCCCGCCTGAGACCTCAACGTGATGGTTGTGGCGCGGATCGCCTATCAGGCTGAACACGCTGCCGCACGCGCCGGTGCGCGGATCCGGGGTGCCAAACCACAGATGCTTAAGGCGCGCATGGATGAGCAGCCCCGTGCACATCGGGCAAGGCTCGAGCGTCACGTACATGGAAAGCCCGGGCAGGCGGTAGTTTGACAGCGCCAGCGCAGCCTTGCGCAGCGCCACCATCTCCGCGTGGGCCGAGGGATCATGGGATGTCAGCGTCTCATTGCAGCCGGCGCCCACCACGGCGCCGTCTGCGTCCACGACAACGGCGCCGACAGGGATCTCGCCTATGTCCAAAGCATGCGAGGCCTGGGCCAGCGCCAGCGCCATGTAGTACTCAGGTGCCCTTAACACGCGCTCACACCAGCCCGAAGCGGTGCAGCAGGAAGGCGCCCCACACCAGGACGTTGAGGCACAGCAGCACGAACACGCAGGCCGATCCCAAATCTTTGGCGCGGCCTGAGAGCTCATTCCACTCCGTGCCGATGCGATCGACCACCGCCTCTATGGCTGAATTTAACAGCTCAAAGGCCACGGTAAGCCAGGGCAGGATGATGAGCAGCAGCAGCGAGGCCAAGCCGTCTGCCACAAAGAAAGCGGCGATCGTCAGGATCACGGCCAAAACCAGTTCCTGGCGCACCGCGGCCTCATTGATGATCCCGGCTTTAAAGCCTTTCATGCTGTAGAAAAAAGCCCGGTAAATCCTGGTTAAACCAGGAGCCTGCTGTTTGGCCATAAAGAAATCTCCGCAAAAAACTGCGGACATTTTAGCGCATCAGCGCCTGTCAGCTCAGGTAATGCTCGGCATCCAGCGCCGCTTTGCAACCCTGGCCTGCCGAGGTGATGGCCTGGCGGTAGACGCGGTCGGCGCAGTCGCCTGCGGCGAAAACCCCGGGGACTGAGGTTGCGGTCTCCGCCCCGTGCCCGATCGCGATATAGCCCTGCTCATCCGTCTCGATCTCATCTTTGAAAAGCGCCGTTTCCGGATCATGACCTATGGCCACAAAGATCCCGGAGACTTCGAGATCGCGCGCGCTGCCGTCTTTGAACTCAAGATGCACTCCCGTGACCTTTTGCCCGTCGCCTTTGACCTCGCTTATGACGGCAGGGGTGACGAGCTCGGCTTTGCCTGCTTTGACCTCGTCTTTAAAGCGCTCAATTAAAGCCTTTTCGGCGCGGAAACCGTCGCGGCGGTGGATGAGGTAAACCTTGCGGCAGATCCTGCACAGGAACAAGGCCTCGACAAAGGCGGCGCTGCCGCCGCCTGCCACGGCGACATCCTTGCCGCGGTAGAAAAAACCGTCGCAGGTGGCGCAGGCGGACACGCCTTTGCCCTTGTAAGCGCGCTCGCTCTCAAGGCCCAGATAGCGCGCTTTGGCGCCGGTGGCGATGATCACGCTGCGGGCTTTAAGCACCCTGCCCGAGCCGAGCGTAAGCTCCTTGGGATCGGTCTTCAGGGAGGCTTTGACGACTTTGTCGGAGATAAATTCCGTGCCGAGCTTTTTGGCGTGCTTTTGCAGCTTGTCCATAAGCTCAAAGCCTGAGGGCTCATCGGCCTCGCCCGGCCAGTTGGCGATCTCAGGGGTGGTGACAAGCTGCCCGCCGGCGTCCGGGCCTGCGACAAGAACCGGGCTCAGGCCTGCCCTTGAGGCGTAAATGGCTGCCGTGCAGCCTGCAGGCCCTGAGCCGATGATGACGAGATTTAAGATCTTTTCCGCTGAATCCATGGCTGACATTCCTTTTTAAAACACGATGATCTCATTGTGGGGGCTTGATGCGGGGCTTTAAAGCCCAGATGCGACTTTTGCGCAGGATGATCAGGAAAAACAGCGCGGGAAATGCGCGTCGGCATAAGCGCAGGCCGCCTCAGCCCAGGGCAGTCCTGAGGCGCGCAGCGCGCTCTTGCCCTCATCCAGGCTGAATTGCGCCAGGCAGCACTCGGCCTCGGGGAAATAGGAAATATGCCAGGGCTCCCGGCTTACGAGGCCTGCCCCGGAGAAAGGCCTTAAAAAACCAAAACGCTCGAGGTTTTGCGCAAGCCAGCGCCCGAAAGGGTAAAAACAGCCGTCTTGGGCGTACTCCGCGCAGGTGAGCTGCAAGGCATAACCCCGGGGCAGCAGGTTCTCAGGGTAGATGTCAAAATCCGTGCCGAAGTGGTGGCGCGAGAAACCGGGCAGCGCCGAAAAACGCAGCGCCGCCTCGAGCTTTTGCACAAGCGGCAGCGAAGAGATATCGATTGGGCGCTCTGAGGCGTCAAGCACCGGGCGCCGGAGCGCGAGTTTGTCGCCCACGATGGCAGCCTGGCGCTCAAAAGATCTCCAGCCTGAGCAGGCTTTGACCTCATAACCGTCGGCGCGGGCGGCCTCTTTGAGGCGCAAAAAAGCCTGCACCGCGCCGGGTGTGCCCAGGATCCGCAGATCGCCGCCTGCGGGGATCAGCCCCTCAGAGGAGAGGCCGTAAAGAACTTTACTCCGTGGCGTATTCATCTTTGAGCGCCTGGGCGCCTGATTTGAGATCATCGCTGCCGCGCTCTGAGATCTCCTGCACGAGCTTGAGCGCTTCCTCGGTGTCGCCGGTCTCAAAGTACAGCCTGGCAAGATTGAGCTCATCGCTCAGGTACTGATGCTGGCGGCTGCTCAGCCCGCCATATTCGCTGCGCGGCTCATCAGCCTCGCGGTTTACCGATTTCATGTCGCCCTGGTAAAGATCGTCGTCAGGCTCCTCGGCTTTGGGCTTCTCGCTCCCGGGCGCTTTTTCGCTCTCAGGGACAAGGCGCTCCTCAGCCTTGGCCGCTTCGACGGAGCCTTCGGCGGGGATGCTGTCCGAACCCATCATCCTGATGAGATCGTCATCAGAGAGCATGCCTGAGGAGCCCGTATGAGCCTCTTCAGGAACCGCTGCGCCAGCGCCGCCGTCGCTGAGCATGGACATGATGTCCTGAGCCTGCGCGGCTTCGGCCTCCGAGGCCGGGGAGGCGGAGAGATCCTCGCCGTGCCCGTCAGTAACGTCAAAGCCTTCGTCGTCAGGAACCTTCCAGCTGAATGTCTTAAGCGGATCTGCGCCGCTTCCGGCAGCGGGATCAGCTGAAGGCGCATCCCCCGCACTTATGCCCGAAGGCGTCTCTGCCTCAGCGCCAGGTTCAGTCAGCGCTTCCGCTGTGCCCGCGTCTCCGTCAGTTGCTTCGCTTTCCGCCTCATCAGGCAAAGCTGACTCTGTATCAGCTGCTGCGACACCCTGATCCTCAGTTGCGGCCGCGGCCTCTGCTTCAGGCTCAGCTGCGTCCGCAGCCGCCGTTTCAGGAATGTCCTGATTTTCAGCGGCTGTTTCCTCAGCGTCCTGAGCAAGATCGGTTTCAGCGCTGATTCCCTCTGCACCCTGCGCCGCGGCATCGGGGATTCCCGCAGTTTCCGCCTCGGCGCTTTCCCCGGCAGGCGCTTCACCCTCAGCCTCATCATGAGGCTCAATGGCGCCTTCAGGCTCTGCCATGTCAGCATCCGGCACCGGGTTTTCAGCTTCCGCCCCACCCGCACCGCCCTCAGGCGGTGTTTCGCTCCCAGCCTCGGCATGTTCAGCCTCCGCGCCGTTTTCTTCAGGCTGCGGGCTTAAAAGCTGCTCCAAATCAATGTCATCATCGACGACGGTGTCAAGGCGCGGCTGCGCGCCTTCTTCAGGATGATCATCAGCGCTTTCAGCAGCCTCCGAAGCATCTGCTTGATCTCCTGATGCCGTTTCTTCTGGCTGCAAAACCTCTTCCGCGCCCTCAGTTTCAGGGGAGTTCTGCGGCAATGCTTCCTGAGATCCGCCGCTGCCTTGTTCCGGCGCCGCATCTTTCTCAGGGATCTCTTCCTTGCCTGCCTCAGCCTCTTGCGTGCCGTCATCGGCGATCTCAGCCTCAGCGGCCTCCGCGTTTTCAGGCGCGCCGCCCTCATCAATGATCTCAGCGTCAGCGGGCGCTGCGCCTTCGTCCAGCTGCTGCGCCGCAGCCTGGGCAAAAGCCCTGGCAAAATCGCCGGCGGCCGTGCCCTCGGCAGCAGTAACCGCATCGCTCACGGTGCTGTCTGTGATCTCGGCATCCGGTTCAGTCTCAGGCGCGGTGTTTTCCTCCGCGCTCGCCGCGGCAGCGCCTGCATCCTCAGCGCCAGCCTCAGGATCTTGTTCCGCCTCAGGCGCAGCGCCGGCCGGCTCAGTCCCGGAAAGCTCAGCTGCCGCAGTCTCAGGCTCGGCGATCACGCTCTCGGCGGCTGCCTCGTTTGAGGCCTTGCTGCCGGCGTTCTCACCATCAGAGCGCGCCGCCTGCCCGGCAAATTTTTGCAGGTCCGCCTCATCAGCTGAAATCTGTTCAGGCTCTGCTGTGTCCTCAGACACAGCAAGCGCGTCATCGGCCGTCTCGGTCTGAGAAAGCTCAGCTGCCTCACGCTCGGCGGTCGCGCTCTCGGGCTCTGCGACAGTTTTTTCTTCATCGCCGGAATTCCCGGCCTGCGCCGCCTGCCCGGCAAATTTTTGCAGATCCGCCTCGTCAGCTGAGATCTGTTCAGGCGCGGTTGCGTCCTCTGACACCGCTGACGTTTCACCGCCCCGGGGTTCTTTCTCTTTTGGGGGGAGTTCCTCGGTCACAGGCCTTGCTTCAGGCTCAATTACGGCTTCTGCAGACTGCTCGGCGAATTTTTCAAAATCGCTTTCATCATCAGGGGCGGCTGCGCCATCAGCTGTATCAGCGCTCGCGGACGCCTTGCCGTCCTCTTCAGTGACGGTGCCGGCGGCCTGCTCGGCGAACTTCTCAAAGTCGTTTTCGTCCTCGTCAGGCCTGGCGGCAGCATCCGCTGCGGACCTTTTTTGCAGGTCAGCGTTTTCGGCAAACTTCTCAAAATCCTCCTCGTCAGAGGATTTAACCGCCTCAGACTCCTGTACGCCCTGCGCAGGCTCTTCAGCCGCCGGCGCGCTTTCAGCGCTAGCAGCCGCAGGTTCAGGGCTGCCGGAGGATCCGGCAGCCTGTTCGGCGAATTTTTCAAAATCGCTCTCGTCATCGCCAGAGTGCGCGGCGGATGCCTGCTCGGCAAATTTCTCAAAATCCGCCTCATCATCAGCACCGGCATTGCCAGGCTCGGCTGCTGACTGTTCCCCGGCAGCGGCAGCATCAGCCTTGCCGGGTTCTTGTGCGGCTGATGCTTCAGTTTTTGGGGCGGCGGCCTGCTGCATGGCAGCGGCCAGATCTTTCTCCTCGCCTGACTTGCCGGCGTTTTGCTGCTCGGCCATGGCCGCGGCCCAGGCATCGTTGCCGTCATCTGATGCTACAGCGGTATCTTTCGGAGGCTCAGGCGCGGCGGCGGCTTTTTCGCCCTGAGACTGCTCGGCCATCGCCGCGGCCCAGGCATCG
>DKSD01000001.1:0-11954 GCA_002473165.1 Succinatimonas sp. UBA7265 | reverse complement strand
TGAGGCTCAGGCGCGGCGGCGGCCTTTTCACCCTGAGCCTGCTCGGCCATGGCGGCGGCCCAGGCATCGTTGCCGTCGCCGCTGCCGACGTCAGCCTGTTTGGTCTCTGCTTTCTCCTGCTCGGCCATGGCGGCAGCCCAGTCGTCCATGGCGGACTTGTCGGCATCCGGGGCGGCCTGCGCGGCGTCAGTGCCGGCTTTTTCGGCGGCGGCTTTGTCCCAGGCCTCCTGCGCCGCGGCATCATCAGGGGCCGCGGCCGGGGCTTCGCCGCCCTCAGGAGCGGCGCTCCGGGCAGCGGCGCCGCCGTCTGCTGCGGCCTGCCCGGCGTTTTCCGCGCCGGCATCAGCAGCAGCCTCAGTGCCTGCGGCCTGCTGATCTGCATCAGGCGCGCCTTCAGCTGCCTGCTGCTCTTCCGCAGCTGCGGCATCCTGCGCAGCGAGATCGCCAGCGACTCCGGTCGTAACCGTGTCGGAGAGCAGCTTGTCATCGCCCTCGTTCTCGGCCGCGTTGTCCTCATCGTCGATCATGTCCGTCTGGATGCTGCGGTTGCGCTGACGGCTCTTGATCTTGAAGAACACGAACACCACTAGCAGCATCAGCGTCAGCAGGCCGATACCCGCGATGATCATGATGAGCGAACGCTGATAGGCGGAGCTGTTAACCGGCGCGACGTTGCCGTTGGCAAGGCGCACCTGCATCTCCTCAAGCTTCTCGTCAGTGGCCAGCGCCATGTCGCGCACTCTGTCAGTTTCGCGCTCGAGTTTGGACACCGCGCCGCGCAGTTCCGTCAGGCTCTGCTGCAGCGTCGCCAGCGTGGCGTCATATTGTTTGGAAAGCCCGGCCACCGATGCGTCAGCCGCGGAAGTGGCGGCATCATTGGAGCGCTGCATACGGTCGATGGCCTGCACCAGTTTGCGGTCAACTTCCGCGAGTTTCAGGTCCAGCGCGTTTTTCTGCCCGTCAAACATCAGTTTGAGCGTGTCAGCATCCAAAGCCTGCCTGGTTCCGGCAACATTCAGCGCGTCTTCAGGTTTTTTTTCGGAAGCAGCGCTGGCGGGGGTGTCCCTGTTTTGATCTTTTTTGCCTTCGTCTTTGGCGGCGGGATCGCCGGTTTTTTGATCCGGTGAGGAAACAGCTGCCTGCTGCGCCGCCTGCCTGGCAGCTTCCAGATCGGCCTCTGAGGCACCTTTGGGATTGGCCTGCGCGGCCTGGGCCGCGGCGTTTTGCTCATCGCGCAGCTCGCGCTCCTGGCGGCGCTGTTCCTGCGCGTTGCGGATCATGGTTTCGGTCGCGGTAAAAGTGGGGATGGCCTGCGAGCGCGCCGCCACTGCCTCAGGAGAAGTGCCCTGGGGAACGGTTTCCTGAGGTTTTTGCGGCTTGGGCGCGTCCAAAGGCGGCATAGCCACTGAGCCGCGGGCTAAAAGATCGCTGCCGACTTTGGGATTTTCCCGGGCCATTTCGCTCAAAGGCGGAATGGTGATCCTGCCTGCCTTGATGCGATTTACATTGCCGTCCACAAACGCCTGAGGGTTATTGCGGTATATGGATGCGGCGATCTGGAATTCATTGACCGAGCGGTCGGCAGGCAGGTACCGGGTGGCGATCGACCACAGCGTGTCGCTGCCGCGCACGTTGTACGCGCCGCTGCGCTCCGCGCCGGCGGCGGGAGCGGCGGCCGCGGGCTGCTGCTGAGACTGCGCTGCGGGAACCGCAGTCTGGGTGCGTGCAGCCGGGGTTGATGCCAGGGAAGTGGCGGTCTGCCGCGCCACGGAGCGGGCGCGATCGCGGCCGCTCCTGCGCGTCTCCTGCTGCAGCGGCGGCTCTTGGATGCGCTCAGGCGCAGCCTGGAAGGTCTGAGAGGCGGAAGCTGAGTTCCCGTCGTCCGGCCCCTGGATATTAATGGTGAATGTCCCGTCGTCGGCGGCAAAAACCGCCACCGGCAGCGCCATCACAGCCGCCAGCAGAATTGTCTTCAAAGCCCGCATTTTTCCCTCAGTGCAATGCTTACTGCCTCATTTTAATCAGCGCGCGGCGCTGTGAAATTGACGCAGCGCCTTTTTTTGCCAGCTAAGCAATTTTCGTGCTCATTTGAGGCTTTTTTCAAGCAAGGAGACGATCTCCGCCACGCTGACTGCCTCGCCGCGGCGCAGGTTGTCAAGCATGGCAATGAAACTGAAAGCCTTGCCGCTGCGCCCGTGCGCCCTGACGCGCGACACGAGGACGTTGCGTTCGGTGACACCGTCAGTCACCGGCGTCAGCTGTTCGCTGTCATCCCTAAGCGCGATCCACTCGCAGCCTGAGAGCGCCTCTTTCACCGCCTTGATGCCGGTGCTCTCCTTAAGATCGACATGGATGACCGCGGTATGCGCGTAAAAAACCGGGACCTGCACAGCCGTAACGTCTATGCCGCCGGGAAGCGCGCCCAGCATGTGCTTTAACTGCTCCATGACCGTGTGCTCGTGCTCTGTATAGCCGTCGCTCTGCGCCTTGCCCACGCGGGTGTGCAGGTTAAAGGCCACCTGGGCCTCAAAGCCGTCATGCTCAGGCCCCTGCCCGTTTAACAGGCGCACGGTCTCGTGCGCCAAAGTCTCAGTCCCAAGCCGGCCCTGCTCGGATACGGATTCCATTACCGAGGCTGAAAGCCGCTCAAGGCCGAACTCGTCTGCAAGCGGCGCAGCGCACAGCGCGATGAGCGACGTCACGGAGGATGCGGGGATCACCAGGCGCGGCTCTATGGCGTTTTTTACCTCAAAAGGGTTAAGCTCCGGCACGATCACCGGAATGGCGGGATCAGTTGAGAACAGCCTGGAGCCGTCCACGACGATGCAGCCGCTTTTGCGGGCCTGCGGAGCCAGGCGCTCGCTCTCATCAGGCGTGGTCAGGAACAGCGCCACGTCAGCCTGCGAGAAATCAAAATCGTCAACGCCCCTGATCATGTAATTCTCGCCGCCTAAAGTCACCGCGTCATACTGGCCTGAGAGCGGCGAAAGCGGGAACAGATCCGCGACCTCAAATTTGCGCTCCTCCATGGTCTCAAGGACCAGTCTGCCCACATCGCTGTCGTACCCGTAGATCGCAATTTTAAGCGGCATTTCTCTCTCCTTTTCTTTAAACTCTGCAATTTTAACAGGTTTTTATTACATCCGAGCCGCTGCGGCACTAAGGGCGCCAATGGCCTTTATTTGGCTTGCCAATGCGCTGTGCGGGCTGTTTACACTCCCCTGCGGCGCTGAAATTTTTGTGCGTGGCGGCGGATTTTTTTCAGAAATTCAATAGAAATAAATGGAATATCATCAAAAATGGGCTAATATACTGATATAGTCTGAATTTAGCTGTTCTGGCACTGCCAGGCGGCGCGCTTTATCCCGCTTAACTTATAAAAAGGTATAAGAAGGAAACTATGGCATTAACTCGTGCAGAAATCGCGGAGCGCCTGATCACCAAGCTCCAGCTTCCCAAACCCACGGCTCAGGTGTTTGTGGATCAGTTTTTTGAAACCATCGCCTCCACCCTGGCCCACGGCGAGATCGTAAAGCTCACCGGCTTTGGCAACTTTGAGCTTAAAGAAAAGAGCGCCCGCCCCGGGAGAAACCCCAAGACCGGCAAAGAAGTGATGATCACCCCGCGCCGCGTGACCACGTTTAAGGCAGGCCAGAAGCTGCGCAACCGCATTGACGCCAAGGACTGAAAGTTTTTTGGGCTTGCCGTTTTGAATTTTCCGGTCTAAACCGGGAACTGCGGCAGAGGGCATGCAGACCATGCCCGGAACGCGGAAAGCATCCGGACCGCTTCAGATGCCCGTGTTGATTATTTAGAACTACTGATTTAAGGCCGGTCAAAGACCGGAACGCAGCATGGTTGAATTCGAGTACACCATTAAAGACCGGGACGGCGTGCACGCCCGTCCGGCGGGAGCCATCATTAAAGCCGCCAGCGGTTTTAAGTCAGATGTCAGCATCCAGAACCGGGATCGCCAGGCTTCGCTTAAGAGCGGCATTTTTGCGCTGCTGGGCATGGGGATCCGCTGCGCCGACACCATCAAGGTAACCTGCAAGGGCGAAGATGAGCAAAACGCCGCCGCCGCCATGAAAAAGGCTTTCGAAGAGTATCTTTGAGCAAAGATCCGCAAAAAACCGGGCCCCGGCCCGGTTTTTTTTGCCAGGGTGGCCTGAACGCCCTGCCGCCGCCCTTTATTTGCGCCTTGCGCGCCCCTATAATGTTCCACACCATTTGCAACCGCATATAAAACTTTCCGAGGTGATTCATGAGCGCACTGGTTTTAGGACACAAAAATCCTGACACTGATTCGATAGTCGCGGCCCTTTCTGCCGCCAACCTTTACCGCAGCCGCGGCCTTGACGTGGCCGCCGCCGCCCAGGGAGAGCCTGCTCCTGAGACGAAATTCGTGCTAGATCATTTCGGCCTGAAAGCCCCCGAAGTCGTGCACTCTGTCGCAGGCCGCGACGTGTATCTCGTAGACTACTCCGATCTGGGTCAGGCCCCTGACGATTTCAAAGAGGCGACTCTCAAAGGCATCATCGATCACCACAAACTCGGCGACGTGACATCCGACGCCCCGCTTGAGGCTTACATCAAGCCCTACGGCTGCGCCAACACCGTCATCTATGAGCTCTCCGAGTACTACAAGGCCGCAATTCCCGCTGATCTGGCAGGCGCCATGCTCTGCGCCATCCTCTCTGACACCGTGCTCTTCAAGAGCCCGACCTGCACTGAGGCCGACAAAAAAGCGGCCGCCGCGCTCGCCAAAATTGCCGGCGTCAAGGATGTAAATGCCCTGGGCATGGACATGTTCAAGGCCAAGTCCAACCTCAACGCCTCGCCGCGCGATCTGATATTCCGTGATTTCAAAGATTTCGACATGTCCGGTCACAAAGTCGGCATCGGCCAGCTCGAGCTCATCTCCCTTGACATGATCACCCCCGAGCTCAAAGCCTCGCTGCAATCCGAGCTTGCCAAAGTGAAATCCGAAGGCCGCGACAGCGCCATCCTGGTGCTCACCGACATCATGAAAGAAGGCTCTGAAGTCCTTACCGCCTCCGATCATGAGGATCTCGTGCTCAAGGCTCTCGGAGCCAGCGCCTCCTCAAGATGGCTTGACGGCGTGATGTCCCGCAAAAAGCAGGTCGTGCCGCCGCTTGAGAAAGCCTTCAGGGGCTGATTTCCCATAAACTTTTTAAAAGCCCGGAGCGCCCGCGCTCCGGGCTTTAGCGTCTTAAAACGCGTTTTCTCTTACAAGGAGCCTGAACATGAGCGCCGACAGGATCCCCGTGATCGGATTTGTATCCCTGGGCTGTGCCAAAAACCTCGTGGACACGGAGCGCCTGAGCTCCGCGCTGGTGGCCATGGGCTATCAGACCTCGCCTGACTACGCGCAGTGCGATGTCGTGATCGTCAACACCTGCGGTTTTATTACCCCCGCCATCGAAGAATCGCTGGGAGCCATCTCCGAGGCTCTAAGCGCCAACGGCAAAGTGATCGTCACCGGCTGCCTGGGGAGGCGCGAAGAGCTTATCCGCAAACGCTGCCCCCAGGTGTTCGCCGTTTGCGGCCCGGGAATGCGCGCCAGCGTCATCCGCGCGGTGGTAAAAGCGGTCGGGCGCCCGCCTCAGAGCGCCAGGCAGCGCCTGCCGGAGTCGGGTATCCTGCTTACCCCGCCGCATTACGCCTACCTCAAGATCGCCGAGGGCTGCCGCCACCGCTGCTCTTTTTGCATCATCCCGAAGCTGCGCGGCGATCTGCGCTCCAGAGAGGAGGGCTCCGTGTTTGCCGAGGCGCGCGATCTGGCCTCCCGCGGCGTGCGCGAGCTGCTCGTCATCGCCGAGGACACCTCGGATTACGGCTTTGATCTCACTCCTAAATCCTCGCTCAGCGCCCTGCTTAAAAAGCTCTCATCCTTAGGCCCGTGGCTGCGCGTGCACTATGTCTACCCCCAGAGCGAGGCCGATCGCGTCGTCGAGCTGATGGCAGAGGATCTGGTGCTGCCCTACATCGACGTGCCGCTGCAGCATGTGGCGCTGCCGGTGCTCAAAGCCATGCGCCGCCCGGGAAGCCTTGAGAAAGCCATGGACACGATCTCCCGCTGGCGCCGCATCCGCCCGGACATCGCCATCCGCTCGACGTTTATCACCGGTTTCCCGGGCGAGACCCGCTCTCAGTTTGAGGAGCTTTTGGCCTTCTTAAAAGAAGCCCGCCTCGATCGCGTCGGCTGCTTTCCTTACTCGGATGTCGAAGGCGCCGAGGCCAATTCTCTCCCGGGGGCCGTTGATCCGGACGAGCGCGAGGCGCGCGCCCGCGAGCTCATGGAAGCGCAGGCGCAGATCTCTTATGAAAAACTCGAAGAACGCATGGGCAAAGAGTACGACGTCATCATAGATTACGTCTCAGACGAAGGCGACGCCGTAGGGCGCACCCGCTATGAGGCGCCGGATGTCGACGGTACGGTAAGTCTGCCAAAAACGCAGGGCGTGCGCCCTGGCGACATCGTGCGCGCAAAAATGGTCTCGCACGATGAGCACGATTTAGGTGCAGAAATCGTGTCAAAACTGGACAAACCCATAAAATTCCGTTAAACGGCGGTGCTGATCTAAAATGGAACAGATTTGGGAGACGCGAAACGTCCCCCTGCACCATCAAACAACTATGGAACTCCGTCATGCTTGAAAATTACAATCCCAAGTCGCCTTTGGCGCAGACGCTCAACAAGGTGCCGTTTATCCTGCAAATCGTGATCGGCCTGTGCATCGGCATATTCCTGGCATGGGTCTACCCCTCGGACAAAGTCCTGATCCCGGCGCTGGGCACGCTCTTTGTGTCCGCCTTAAAGGCGATCGCCCCGATCCTCGTCTTCGTGCTGGTCTCAGCCGCCATCGCCAAACAGCGCACCGGCGAGCACACCTCGCTCAAGACCGTCCTGGTTTTGTACATCGTCGGCATGGTGCTGGCCTCCACTTTGGCCATGATCGCCAGCTTCCTGTTCCCCAGCACCTTTGCCGAGCTCGCCGATGAAGCCACAGGCCTCACCCCGCCCTCGGGCATCAAGGAAGTGCTCATGAACTTCGTAAAACAGGCTGTTGACAATCCGATCAACGCCCTGCTTACCGGCAACTACATCGGCATCCTGGTATGGGCCGTGCTCTTAGGCGTGATGTTCCGCTTTGCCCATGAGAACACGAAGCTCGTGCTCGATGATCTCGCCCAGTGCGTCTCCGGCGTGGTGCGCATGGTCGTCCGCTGCGCTCCTTTAGGCGTGCTTGGCCTTGTTTACAGCTCCTGCACCCAGGAAAGCGGCTTTGCCAACCTGCTCAACTACGTGCACGTCGTGGCTGTGCTCGTCGCAACCATGCTGCTCGTGGCTTTCGTCGTAAACCCGATCCTCGTTGCCGCCTGCACGCACCGCAACCCCTTCCCGCTCATCGGCACCTGTATCGCCAACTCCGCCGTCACCGCGTTCTTTACCAGATCGTCGGCGGCCAACCTGCCGGTCAACCTGGGGCTCTGCGAGAGGCTCGGGCTGCCTAAGCAGACCTACTCGATCTCCATTCCTTTAGGATGCACCATCAACATGTCAGGCGCCGCCGTCACCATCGTCGTGATGACCATGGCCGCCGTGCACACTCTGGGCATCAATGTCGACTTTGGCTCGGCGCTCTTTACCTGCGTGATCTCCGTGCTCTGCGCCTGCGGCTGCTCCGGCATCGCCGGCGGCTCGCTGATGGTCATCCCGCTGGCCTGCTCGATTTTTGGCATTAACAACGACATCGCTATGCAGGTAGTCGGCATCGGCTTCATCATCGGCGTGATCCAGGACTCCACCGAGACTGCGCTGAACAGCTCTACCGACGTGGTCTTCACCGCAGCCGCCTGCTACCGCGACGCCCGCAAGGGTACCGGCCCGGCGCTGACCAAGCCTGAGCTCTGAGCACAGCGCACTGTCAATTAATATTTAAGAGCCCTCCTTTTGGAGGGCTTTATTTTTATTTAAAACAAGGAATTCATATTTAAATATCCAATTTAAAAACAACTCGCGCTGCTGTTTTTGTACTTTTTTTCTTAAAAATTCGTCTAAATAACCATCTTATGATTAGCTATCTGTCTGTTAAATAATCTCTATTGCCTAACGACTGTCCTTGCGCTATACAGCCACGGAGCTTTTTGACATCCCTGTAGACTGTGCCCCGTGATTTAAGGAGGCACGGGCAATGGAGAACATATACGGCGAAGTGGCGCTGCGGCGCCTGCGCACGGCTTTCGGCCCCGAACTCCTCTGCGAGCTTGAGAACCCGGAAGTCACGGAGATCATGGCCAATTCCGACTGCCGCGTCTTTACCGAGGGCGCCTGCGGCAAACGCGAGCTTGCCCCGATCACGCCGCAGCGGACAAGCGAGATCATCTACACTCTCAGCGCCTCAGGCGGAGCCGCCCAAAAGGCGGACGACATCATCGTCTCGTGCGATCTCCCCTTTGGCAGCGCACGCTTTGAAGGACTGCTGCCGCCGCTGTGCCCCGGGCCGTGCTTTTCCGTGCGCCGCCACGGCTGCGCGGGCTGGGATCTTGCACAGCTTGCCGCCGCAGGCATGCTCACAGCGCGCCAGCTGGAGATCCTAAAAGCTGCCGTCGCAGCTGAGCGTTCCATGATCATCTGCGGCGAGACGGGCTCGGGCAAAACGACGCTTTTGGGCGCCCTGCTTTATGAAATAAAGCGCTGCGCCCCGCTCACCCGCGTCATCTGCCTCGAGGACACCCCGGAGCTCAAAATTCCGCTTGATGATCATGTGTCGCTGACCACGGCGCCAGGCTTTTCGCTCTCGGATCTGGTGCGCTCGACGCTGCGCCTGAACCCCAGGCGGATCGTCGTAGGCGAGGTGCGCGGCGCCGAGGCGCTCGATCTCGTGGACGCGCTCTCCTCAGGCCACCAAGGCTCTTTGGCGACGCTGCACGCCGGCACGGCCGAACAGGCTTTAAGGCGCCTGCTGCTCATGGTGTCGCGCCACCCGCAGTGCCCCCGCCACATCGAGCCTTTGGTGGCGCAGGCTGTCGATCTCTTAGTCGTGCTCGGCACCCGCCCGCGCCGCCATGTCACGCAAATCTGCGCCGTCACAGGTTTTTCCGGCGGCGAATTCAACCTCAAGTTTATGGAGAAATAACCCATGAAAAAGTCCTTTTTTACCCTGTTGGCGTTCCTGATGCTGTGCGCGGGCGAGGCCGCGGCCTCGCAGACCGGCGGCGGCACGCTGCCCTATGAGACCTGGCTTATGAACCTGCAAAGATCGCTTACCGGCCCTGTGGCCTTTTCAGTGGCCATCATCGGCATCGTGTCCTGCGGCGCCACGCTGATCTTCGCAGGCGGCGAGATCAGCCGCTTTTTGCGCTCGCTCATCTACATAATCTTCGTCATGAGCCTGCTCATCGGCGCCAACACCCTGATGACGCGCTTCTTCAACGGCGCCGTGATCTCAGATGCCAAGGCCCCCGGCCCTGAGGCGAGCGCATTAGGCTCCCCCGAGCGCGCCGAACTTGACGCCTTCCTTTGTGAGCGCGGGCGCGAGGAGTGCTGATGGAAAAGGCCAAGATCTACCGCTCGCTGCTGCGCAAGCCGCAGTTTTTCGGCTGCGAGCGCGATCTCAGCATGACGCTGGCGCTGTTGTGCGGCGTCATCGGGTTCGCTGGCGGACTGCCCTGGGGCGCCGTGGCAGGAGGAGGCTGCTTTTTTGCCGGGATCCTGTGGCTGCGCGCGCTCTCAGGCGGCGATCCGTTCTGGACGCGCGTCTACTGGCGCTCCTTAAAGCTCCGCGCCCGTTACCAGGCGGCAACGCCGCTGTTTGCAAACGATCAAAGGAAAAAATAATGCTTCCCTCCGCCGCCGCAGCCGCAGGCTGCGCCCTGCTCTTTGCCTCAGGCGCCGCGTTCAGCGCCGCCGCCGCGCTCGCGCTTATGCCAAAGCGCCGCGCCGCGCCGTCGTTCTCGCAGCTTCTGGAGCCGGCGCTTTTGGGCGATGATCCCTCGGTTGTCATCCTAAAGAGCGGAGCTATGCTCTCGGTGTACGAGCTCACGCCCCCTGATTTAGACAACGTCTCAGAGGGCGAGCGCGAGCGCCTGCGCGATCTGCTCGCGCGCGCCGTCTGTGGGCTCGGCGGCCAGTGGTCCGTGTCGCTCGACGTGATCCGCGTCCGCGAGATCACGCCTTTAACCCCGGATTACCGCGGCCCGGCAGGCGGTCTGGAGCTGGAGCGCGCGCACTTAAAGCACCTGGCCCAAAGGCGGTTTTTTGAAAACCGCTTCTACCTCACGCTGCTGCGCCGCGCCGGCGCAGTGCGCGGGCTTAAAAAGCGCTCGCTTGAACCCGGCAGCCGCGATTTTGCAGGCGATGAGGTCTCATTTGTCAAAGAACGCGAGGCCGCGGCCGATCAGTTCTCGCTTTTTTGCAAGGCCCGGCTTTTGGGCCCGGAGAAAAACGGCCGTTTTCATGAAACGCTCTCGTTTATCCAAAGCTGCATCTGCGGGCGCACGCGCCGCGTCGCGCTGCCTGCTAAGCCCGCTGAGCTTGACTGCCTGCTCTCGCAGGAGGACTTTGAGACCGGCTTTACCCCGAAGGCCGGGGCGCGCCATGTCGCCTGCATCTCCGTTGACGCGTTCCCGGCCGCCACTGCGCCCTGCCTGCTGCGCGCGCTCAGTTCGCTGCCCTTTGAGTGCCGCATCAGCATGCGCTACATCTTAAAAGACCAGCTGCGCTCCGGGCTCATCATCAGCAGGCGCCGCCGCCTCTACGAGCAGAAAAAGCGGGGCATGCTGGCCCAGATCTTCAACGTGCAAAACTCGAGGGTCGATCACGAAGCCGAGCGCCAGGCGCAGGACGCCGACAGCGCCGCCGACTCGTTAAATTCAGGCGAGGAGGCGTTTGGCGCATACAGCGCCGCTGTGATCGCCATGGCCGAGAACCTGCCGGATCTCGAAGACCGCACCCGTATCTGCGTGCGCGCTATCGAAGATCTGGGCTTCGGCGCCCGCGTCGAAAGCGTGAATGCCGCCGAGTGCTTTTTGGGATCGCTACCCGGGGATCTCAGCCACAACCTGCGCCGCCCGATGCTGCCGCACCGCGCCGCCTGCGATCTCTTTCCGCTGTGCCAGCCCTGGCACGGCGAGCGCGTCTCGCCCAACCCCGGCTATGGCCGGGCCGGGCCCTTGATGCTCTGCGGCACCTCTGACGGCGGGATCATGCATTTGAACCTGCATGAAAAAGATCTGGGCAACACCCTGGTCTCAGGCCCTCCAGGCACCGGCAAGTCCGTGCTGCTCAACGCGATCATCCATGCGCTGCTGCGCTACAAAGGCATGCGGGTGCGCGCCTTTGAGCGGGGCTTTTCGCTTCTGGCACTGTGCCGCAGCCTCGGCGGCTCCCACACGCTGCTTGACGGCTCCGTAAGGCTCTGCCCGCTTCAGCGCCTGGAGAACGACGAAGATCTAAGCCGCGCCCGCGCTTTCATCATCGCGCTGTGCGATCGCGCCGGGCAAAGGTGCGAAGGCGCCGACGAAGCCGCGCTTACGGATGCGCTGCGGCTGCTCTCAAAGCACCCGGCCGCGTGCCGCACGCTTACCGATCTGCACATGCTCTGCCGCTCTGAGAGCGTGCGCTCGGCGCTCATTCCCTATCTTTCGGGATCAGGCAGCGGCATCCTCGACGGCGACAGCGATGCGCAGATCTCAGGCCCGCTGTCGGTGTTTGAGTGCGGCGATCTCTTTGAGCGCCCCCAGGAGTGCATTCCGGTGCTGCGCCACCTGCTCTCGCGCATTCTGCGCGAGGCCGAGCAGGACAGCGCCCCCGGCGCCATCGTGCTCGATGAGGCCTGGATCATGCTGCGCGATCCGACATTCTCAGGCGAACTGCTCACCTGGCTTAAAACGCTGCGCAAACACAACACGGCGGTGATCATGGCCAC